>CAZDLB010000085.1:0-7439 GCA_964505995.1 uncultured Zetaproteobacteria bacterium | reverse complement strand
TCCAGTGGGGCAGGTAGTCGCGCTTGGCCAGAGCCTGAGCTCGCGCGATGTCGGCCGGACTGATGCCTTCAAGAAGCGGATCGGTCCGGGGTGGCTCGAGGCTGTCGGCCAGGCGGAGGTCCGAGGTGGGCAGGGAGGTCGCCGCGGATTCCGGCCGGGGTGGCTCGGACACCAGATCCCGGGCGCACCCACCGCCCAGAAGAGCAACCAGAAGGGCGACGAGCACGGGCAGGATTGCCCAGCCAGGGTTCTTCACCGGGAAACAGCCACGCGAACATGTTTCATGCCGCCGATGCTATAGGGGGGAATGGATGCGTAAAGCCGTGGATCATCATGACAGGACTGCAGCGGAGGAAATGTCCGCCATCCAGCCTGCGAAGCCTCTACAGCGTAGCCGTTGGGTTCGGAAGCTGAAGCATGCCGGTTGCGTCAATCGTTCCATGCCCTTAATCTCAGCGTCACTCCGATGGGAAGGGAGGCATTCGCAATCCGATGCTACTGAAGCAACAGCGGGAACTATTGCAGGCCGGCATCATTACGCGGGAACAGCTCTCCGAGGCTGTGCGCATCGATGCTTCCCGCAAGGAAGGGCTGTTGCAGACCCTGCTGGACATGGATGGGGTCGATGAACGCAAGCTTCTCGGCGCGCTTTCCCGAAGCTACAAGGTTCCGTTTCTCAATCTCGACAACGTCCGACCGACGCAGGAAGCCATCCGGCTCTGCCCGGAAAAGCTCTGCCAGGACTATTGCTTCGTGCCGGTGGATGTGAAGGACAAGGAGCTGATCATCGCCACCGACAACCCGGTGGACTACAGCATGCTGGATGCATTGCGTTTCAAGATCGGCCGCAAGATCAGGACGATCTTTGCCCGGCCGGATCAGATCAGGCAGAAGATCCGGGAGATCTATCAGGGGGATTCAGCCTTTGATGCGGCCATGGAGGCTCTGGATCAGAGTCAGGAATTCGAAGCCGAGGCCGTGTCGCCTTCGGAGCAGGCGACGAATATCGACGATCTGAAGCGGGGTGCTGCCGATTCCCCCATCGTCAAGCTCGTCAACGGCATCATCGTCAAGGCCCTGAAACTGGGAAGCTCGGATATTCATCTGGAGGCCGGGGAGCGCAGCAGTACGGTGCGCCTGCGTCTTGACGGACGCCTGAAGCCGGTTCTGAACTATCCCGTCAAGCTGCATCCGCTGGTCGTGACCCGCATCAAGATTCTGTCCAGGCTCGACATCTCCAAGACCCGTGTTCCGCAGGACGGTCGCACGCGGGTCCGGCTCGCCGGAAAGCATTACGACCTCCGTGTTTCAACGCTGCCGGCCATGCACGGCGAGAAGGTGGTGCTGCGCGTGCTCGACAAGAGCGCGCTGTCCCTGAAGCTGGAAAGCCTGGGCTTTGAGCCGCGGGCCGATGAACGGGTGCGTCAGGCCATTGCCCGGCCAACCGGCGCGGTTCTCGTCACCGGGCCGACCGGCAGCGGCAAGACGACGACGCTGTATTCCTTTCTGAATCATATCCATGACGAGGAAACCAATATCATCACGGTCGAGGATCCGGTCGAATATCAGATCCCCGGCATCAATCAGATCGAGGTCAATCCCAAGGCGGGCCTGAGTTTTCCGGCGGCCCTGCGTTCGATCCTGCGCCAGGATCCCGATGTCGTCATGATCGGCGAGATCCGCGATCATGAAACGGCCGAGATCGCATTGCATGCCGCCCAGACCGGCCATCTGGTGCTCTCCACGCTGCACACCAACGATGCGCCCTCGGCCATCGACCGCCTGCATGAGTTCAACCTCGATCCGGCGCTGATCGCATCCTCGGTCAACATGGTCGTAGCCCAGCGGCTCGTGCGCCGGCTCTGCCGGCATTGTCGCAGGCCCGGAGAGGTGCGCGAGGAATGGCGAAAGCAGTATGGCATCCCGGAGGATGTCCGCGTCTATCATCCGGCCGGATGCGAGAAATGCGGCAACACGGGCTTCCGGGGGCGGCTCGCGATCCATGAGGTGCTGTATCTCTCGGATACGCTGCGGGAGATGATCAACCGGCATGCCTCGATCCAGGATCTCCGCGAGGCCGCCCGGCGGGAGAACATGCTCACACTGTTCGAGGACGGCCTGGCCAAGGTGCTGAAGGGCCTGACCAGCCTGCGCGAGGTGTTGCGCAACAGCACGCCGCCGGAGGGCTTCAGTCTGAAGGATCAGCTGGCCGAGGACGGCTCCCTGCTGGCCCTGGGCGAGGCGCAGGCGAAAGCCGCAGCGAAGCTGGGGGCATCGGCGGATGAGACGACGATTCTCATCGTGGATGATTCCGCCAGCATCCGCAATCTGCTGAGCTTCGTGCTGCAGGCGTCGAACTACCGGGTGCTGCAGGCGGAGGATGGGCTGCAGGCCTGGCAGATGATGCAGCAGCAGAAGCCGTCGCTCGTGATTTCGGACTTCGAGATGCCGAACATGGACGGGCCGACGCTGGTTCAGAGGATGCGCTCGTTTCGCCGTTTCGACGATGTGCCGTTTATCATGCTGACCGCGCGCAAGGATGAGGAGGATGAGGTTCTGGGGCTTGAAACCGGAGCGGACGATTACATCGCCAAGCCGATCGAACCGATGAAATTGCAGGCCCGGGTGAAGAAGGTCCTTGAAATGTACCGACGCATTCGGATCTCGGCCGTTCAGGAGAGTGGATGATGGATGCTGAACAGGGAAGCGGGGCGCCTGATCTCAGGGCGCTGGCCGAGCTTGAGCAGGAGGATGTTCTGATTCTCGATTTCGGAGGGCGGGAAATGGCCCTGAAGGCATCGGACTCGCGCGAAGTGATCCGGCCGGTGCCGCTCACGCCCGTGCCGATGGGGCCGGATCATCTTCTCGGCCTGGCCAATGTTCATGGGCAGATCGTATGCATGATCGCCGCGGACCGGATCATGCGACTGCCACCCTGCCGGCCCGAGGACACCCCGTGGACACGCTTTGTCGTTCTGCGGCATCCGAAGATGCACGTCGGCATCCGCGTGGACGCGGTCAAGGCGCTGTACCGTGTGAACAGCTCGGATATCCCCGAGCCTGCGGACGTGCCGCCAACGGAGCCGTCGTGCGGCCGCATTGAGATCGAGGGACGCAGCTATGATCTGCTTAACTGTGCTGGCATCTTCCATTAGCGCCGGCCTGTATCGCATGCCCGATGCGGATGCATTGCCCGCTTGATAAAATCCCGCGCGGACTTCAATATCCAGCAACCAGATCAGAAGGGGAGTGACGCATGACGACAGCCGAAGCACAAGCGCAAACGAAGAAGGCACAGGCCACTCTGAGCCAGCAGGCCAACCGCAACTTCATGATTTCGATCGTGCTGTTTGCGGTGCTGATTGCCACCGTGGTTTTCGCCTTCCAGCAGGCCAAGGGGAACATGGATGCCCTGGGTCGCCTCTATGCCGATCAGGTGCGACTTGAACAGTTCCGCGGCTCGCTGGGCAATGTGCTGCTGCCGCTGAACGACTACACGCTGACGCAGAACAAGGAGGACGTCGCCAAGCTGAAAAAGGCCGAGAGCGAGTTTCAGAAGCTCTATGGCGAGATCGAATCGCTGGAAAGCATGACGGCCGAAAACAAGAAGGTGCTCTCCCAGGTTTTCGGCCTGATGCATGAGGTGACCGGCATTGCCGATGACATCGTTTCCGGCAAGGTGCCTTTTTCTCAGGCCAGCAACGTGGCCGTGGTGGCGCAGAATCTGGTGTTCGTGGCGCAGCAGAAGCTGGAAACCGTGGCGAAGAACCTGTCGGCCGCGCTCAAGCATGACACCGAGGCCCGTGCGGCCCGGATCGATCAGCAGTCGTATATCGTTCTGGGCCTGATCATTCTGAACATCGTGCTGCTCGCATGGTTGAGCCGGCGCTTCGTGCGCAATACCACGCAGACGATCTCGGAGGTGGCGCGCAATGTGGCCCGGGCGGCCGGCGAGATTCTCAATGCGGTGGAGCAGCAGGCCGCGGCTGCCGATACGCAGGCGAAATCGGTGGAGCAGATCGCGCAGGAGCTGGAACAGATTTCCGAGACCGCGCGCAAGATTGCGGCAACCTCCGTCAGCGTGGAGAAGATCGCGGGCGCAACGGCCCAGTCGGCGAACGAGGGTGTGCAGGCCGTGGATCATGCCATCGAATCGATGGATACGATCCGCGACGAGGTGAACACCATTGCCGAGAAGATCACCCATGCCGGCCAGAAGGCCGAGCAGATCCTCGAGTCCATCGACGCGGTGCAGGAGATTGCCGACGAGACCCATCTTCTGGCACTCAATGCCTCGATCGAATCCGCGGCGGCCGGCGAATTCGGCAAGCGCTTTGCCGTCGTGGCCAGCGAGGTCCGTCGCCTGGCGGATCGTACCCGCGAGTTTACCGAGGAGATTCAGGCCATCGTCAATGACGTGCACAGCTCCACGCAGGAATCCGTGGCCGTGACCCGGGAAGGTCTCGAGGAGGTGGCCAAGGGCGTGGACATCGCACAGCGCGCCGGCGAGGTGCTGCAGCGCATGCAGACGATGTCCGAGAAGACCAGTCAGGCCGTGCGCACGATTGCCAAGGCCACCGGACGCCAGAACGAAAGCAATCAGGACTTCCTGCGGGCGATGAAGCAGATCTCCGACCTGCTGCATGACTCGGCGAAGCAGATGCAGGCCTCGCGCGAGGCATCCTTCCGCCTGACCGAGGCTGCCGACGATCTGCAGCGTCTGATCTGAGGCCCGGCGGGGTTTCGTGTCGGGTTTTGATCTCAGCCAGTTTCTGGCTTCGTTCTTTGACGAGGCGAGGGAACGGCTGGCCTCGATCAACCACGGCCTCGTTCGCTTTGAGGCCGGCAGGCTTGGTGACGAGGAGATGATCGCGCTGCGCCGCGATGCGCATACGATCAAGGGATCGGCGCTGATGCTCGGGGTTCAGGATGTCGGCGATACCGCGCATCTGTTCGAGGATGCGATGGAATACCTGATCGAGCATCCCGAAGCGCGTTCGCCGCAGATGGTTCAGTTTCTTTTCGATCTCCACGATCAGCTCGAGCAGCGCCTGCAGGATCCGGACAGCGACATGCGGCTGGATGCCGCCCCCATGCGCGAGCGCTTTGAATCCCTCAAGCGCGGCGAGACAGCCGGAGAATCCACGGCGGCCGGGACCGAGCCCGATGAGACACAGGGCGTTGAACCGAGCGATCTGGAATCGGCCGTGATCGGTGCCGATGAGGCGGAGGAATGGCGGCAGGAGCAGGCGGCATCGCGCCAGGAGCTGCCCGGGGACGTGTCCGAGCCGGCCGAAGCGGAGGGCACCGAAGAGCCGGCTGACATCGAGACGGTGGAAACCGCCGGCCAGATCGCCCACGAAGCGGCGCTGCTGGACGACCCGGACAACTTCCGCCCCGACATCTCGCTGATCGAGATGAAGGACACCGCGGTGCGCAAGGGCTCGGGGCATTATCTGCGCGTGGATGCCGAACGCCTGCATCAGCTGTCCAATCAGGTGATCGAGCTGAGCACCGAAAAGGCCCAGGGGGAGGCCCTGGAACAGCGTTTTGCCGAGCTGATGCAGGACATGCGTGCGCTGCAGCGACAGTGGCGGGAGCTGAGCGAAAATCCGGATGCGATGAGCGCGGATCAGCGACGCGGTCTGATGCAGTCGCTCGAGAACCGGCTGGAACTGCAGATGCGCAACACGCGCAATGCCGTGCAGGAGCTGCGTCACAGCCAGATGCGCACCCGCATGATGCTCGATGATCTGCGCGATCAGGTCCTGGGCCTGATGCTGCGGCCGCTGAGCAGTATCTTCTCGACCTTCCCACGCTCGGTGAGAGACATCGCCTTGCGCTGCGGCAAGCAGGTGAACTTCATGCTCGGCGGCGAATCCGTGGAGGTGGATCGCGGTGTTGCCGAGGCTCTGGTCGAACCGCTGGTGCACATGCTGAACAATGCGGTGGCCCATGGCATCGAGACGCCGGAGGAGCGCCGGCGCGCCGGCAAGCCCGAGGAGGGGCAGGTCACGATCATGGCCAAGCAGAGCGGCAGCGAAATTGTCATCGAGGTCATCGACGACGGGCGAGGCCTGGATGCCGAACTGATTCGCCGCACCGCTGTGGAACGCGGCGTGACAACCGAGGTCGAGGCCGCCGAGATGGATACCGCCGAGATTCTGGAGCTCATTTTCCGGCCCGGCTTTTCCACGCGCTCGGAGGCCGACGATGTTTCCGGGCGCGGGATCGGCATGAATGTGGTTCAGGATACGGTGCGCAGGCTGACCGGCACGATCCGCATCCATAGCCGGCCGGGGCAGGGGACGCGCTTCGTGCTTTCCCTGCCGGTCAGTGTCGCCGTGCAGCAGGCCTTGCAGTTCCGCATCGGCGATCAGCGCCTGGGCCTGCTGACGCATATGGTCGAACAGGTGGTGCCGCTGCACAGGCAGACGATCGAGCGCGGCGCCGGCAACAAGGAGTTCATTCGCTACGGGCGGCATCTCGTGCCGCTGGTGGATCTGAGGGAGTCCCTGCTCGAACCGGGGCATGAGCTCAAGCCCGGCATCCCGCATGTCGTGATCGCCGAACATATCGAGGGATACGTCGGCATCGTCGTCGATGAGCTGTTCGAGGAGCGCGAAATCATCGTGCGCGAGCTCGATCCGTATCTGAAGCGCTATCAGACGGTCGGCATCATGGGCAACACGATCAATGCGGATGGCTCGGTGCTGATTCTGATCGAGCCCTATGGCATCAAGGAGATGGGACGCACGGCTCCGAATATCGCCCGCAGCGCGCTGCCTGCCGGGATGCCCGTTTCCCCGCGCGCTCAGGACATGCGGGTTCTGCTGGCAGAGGATTCGATCATCGCGCGCAAGGTTGAGATGGCCATGCTGGAATCGCTCGGCTTCCAGGTCGATGGCGCCATCGATGGCGTGGATGCGCGCGAAAAGATGCAGCTTGGGAAGTATGATATCCTGATCACCGATCTGGAGATGCCACGTCTGGATGGCTTCGGCCTGGTCCGCCAGTTGCGCAACGATCCGCAGCATGAGGATCTGCCGATCCTTGTCATTTCAACGCGTGAGAGCCCCGAGGATCGCATGCGTGCGATCGAGGCCGGGGCCGATGCCTATCTCGTCAAGCAGCAGCTGAACGGTGATTCGCTGATGCAGGCACTGCAATCCCTGATTGGACCATTGACTCCGGGCTCCAATGACAGTACAAATCGCCCTCCCGAAACCGAGGCTCCCATCGTCTAGCGGTTAGGACGCTGGCCTCTCACGCCGGAAACAGGGGTTCGATTCCCCTTGGGAGTACCACTTCGGAAAAAAGCCCAGCCATCCAGGCTGGGCTTTTTACGTTAGAGCGATCAGACAGCGCTCAGCTTGAATAGCCCAGATTCGGCGCAAGCCAGCGCTCGGCTTCCTCGATGCTCCAGCCCTTGCGAGCGG
>CAZDLB010000084.1:0-7442 GCA_964505995.1 uncultured Zetaproteobacteria bacterium | reverse complement strand
ACTGATCCAGCCAGAACAGCGCCGAGGCGATCAGGAAGTTGCGCACCTCGTTGCGCCCGTAGTTGAAGATCAGCGTGCCCCAGTCCCTGTGCTCGCCCAGCCTCGGATCCTCATGCTCGTAGAGCGCGGTGCCGTCAAAGCGCGCCAGCCCGTGCGCATCCTTCGGAAAATGCGCCGGCACCCAGTCGAGAAAGACGCCAATGCCGTGCTGGTGGCAGTAATCGACGAAATAGCGGAAATCGTCCGGGCTGCCGAAGCGACTGGTCGGCGCAAAATATCCGACCGTCTGATAGCCCCAGGAGCCGTCGAACGGATGCTCGGTGATCGGCAGAAGCTCGATATGCGTGTATCCCATCCAGCGGCAGTATTCGACGAGCTGGTGCGCGGCCTCGCGATAGTCGAGATATTCCGTGCCATCGCCGCCGCGCCGCCAGGAACCCAGATGCACCTCGTAGATGTTCATCGGCTGATCCAGCGCCTGTTTCTCGGTTCGCGCCTTCATCCAGTCGGCGTCATGCCAGATGTACTTCTTCGGATTGTGCACGACGCTTGCCGTCGCGGGCCTGAGCTCCATCTGCTGCGCATAGGGATCGGTCTTCTGGAACACCGCGCCGCCCTTGCCCCGGATCTCGAACTTGTAGACCTCGCCCTCGCACAGGCCGGGAATGAAGATCTCCCAGATCCCGGAGGAGCCGCGCACGCGCATCGGATGCTCGCGCCCGTCCCAGTGATTGAAGTTGCCGATGACCGACACGCGCTCGGCCGCCGGCGCCCAGACCGCAAAGCCCACGCCCGAAACGCCCTCATGCTCGCGCACATGCGCTCCCATGATGCGGTACTTCTCGTAATGGTTGCCCTCGCCGATCAGATGCAGGTCGAGTTCGCCCAGCATCGGACCGAATCGGTAGGCATCCTCCTCCTCCCAGCGATGGCCCTCGCGATTCTCGATGCGAAAGCGGTAAGGCGTGTCGAAATCGCCATCCTTCCAGTGCAGCTCGAAGAAATCCGTGCCCTCGATCCTCGGCATCGCGATGGCCTCACCATCGGCGGGCAGCAGCCACATATGTTCGGCGCGCGGCTTGAACGCGCGCACGATCACGCCCGGATCAGCCGGATGGCGGCCCAGCCAGGCAAACGGATCATGGCTGCGGGCCTCCAGGATGGCCCAGGCCTCGTTCGGAAGATTCAGTTCCATGCGCCTACCTCGCTGTTCATGCCGGTCTTTTCCATCAGGTGATGACGGTCGGACGATCGCGTCCGGTCAATGCCTTCAGCTGCGAAACCTCATCGGCCGCGGCGATCATCGACGCCAGCGCCTGCTGCGCATCCATCCCCTGCCTTTCCGGATCGGCCTCGAAGGACTCCAGGTACAGGCGGATCGTCGCGCCACTCGTGCCGGTGCCGGAGAGGCGGAAGATGATGCGCGAGCCGTCCTCGAACAGGATGCGAACGCCCTGGTTGCTGCTGATCGAGCCGTCCACCGGATCGGTATAGGAGAAATCGTCGCAATGATCCACCCTGCGATGCGCCAGCATCCGGCCCGGCAGGCTGGCGAACTGATCGCGCACATTCTGCAGCACCCGCGCGGCCGCATCGGCATCCACGCCCTCATAGTCGTGGCGGGAATAGTAGTTGCGGCCGTATTCGCGCCAGTGCGCGCGCACGATCGCCTCCACCGATTCCCGGCGCGCGGCGAGCACATTCAGCCAGAACAGCACCGCCCACAGGCCATCCTTCTCGCGCACATGGTTCGAGCCGGTGCCGAAGGACTCCTCGCCGCAGAGCGTCACCTTGCCGGCATCCATCAGATTGCCGAAGAACTTCCAACCGGTCGGCGTTTCATAGCAGGCGATGCCGAGTTTCTCGGCGACGCGATCGGCGGCGCATGATGTCGGCATCGAACGCGCGATGCCGGCCAGCCCATCGCGGTAGCCGGGCGCCAGCGTGGCATTGGCCGCCAGCACGGCCAGCGAGTCGCTCGGGGTCACGAAGAAGCGGCGGCCGAGGATCATGTTGCGATCCCCGTCGCCATCGGAGGCCGCACCGAAATCCGGCGCGTCCTCGCCATTCATGATCTCCACCAGATCATGCGCATAGGTCAGATTCGGGTCCGGATGGCCGCCGCCAAAATCCTCTTTCGGCTCGCCGTTCATGACCGTGCCGGCCGGCGCGCCGAGCATGCCCTCGAGAATCGCCTTCGCATAGGGGCCGGTCACGGCATGCATCGCATCGAAGGCGATGCGGAAACCTCCGGCCAGAAGTTCCCGGATCGCATCGAAATCGAACAGCGACTGCATCAGCTCGGCATAGTCGGCAACCGGATCGATGACCTCGATCTGCATCTCGCCCAGCCGGGTCTGTCCGGGACGGTCCAGGTCGATATCGTCGGCCTCGAGCATGCGGTAGGCCTCGATGCACAGCGTGCGCGCATGGATGGCCTCGGTCACCGACTCGGGCGCCGGGCCGCCGTTGGCGATGTTGTACTTGATGCCGAAATCCTCATCGGGGCCGCCGGGATTGTGGCTGGCCGAAAGGATCAGGCCGCCATGGGCCCGGTGTTTGCGGATCACGCAGGAGGCCGCGGGCGTGGAAAGGATGCCGCCGCGGCCGACGAGCACGCGCCCGAAACCGTTGGCCGCCGCCATCTTCAGGATCGTCTGGATCGCCGTGCGGTTGTAGAAACGGCCATCGCCACCGAGCACCAGCGTCTTGCCGGAAACATCGCCGATGCAGTCGAACGTGGACTGCACGAAGTTCTCCAGATAATGCGGCTGCTGAAACACCCGAACCTTCTTGCGAAGCCCGGACGTGCCCGGACGCTGTCCCTCGAACGGCTGAGTGGGAACCTCTCTGATCTGCATGCTGATCCTCCCGGAGCATTCGTATCGAAGCCAGGCGACACCCTACCCCGGAATCAGGGCAAACGCACGATGCGCATCCATCCGCCGGCGGTTTATTCGGCCGATCATCTCTGCTAGTCTGGTGCGCAAGTTCAGGATGAGCAACCGGGCCGCAACCGGCCCTGGTCGCGGCTCTGCATCGGGGAGGCAGCCATGGGCCTGCAAATGGAACGCAACATCAGCAAACTGACCGCGAATACCGTCGCGCTGGTGCTGGCCGGAGGCCGAGGCTCGAGACTGAAGGCGCTGACCGACTGGCGGGCCAAGCCGGCCGTGCCCTTCGGCGGCAAGTTCCGCATCATCGATTTCCCGATGTCCAACTGCATCAATTCCGGCATCCGCCGCATCTCGGTGATCACGCAATACAAGTCGCATTCGCTGCAGCGACATCTGCAGCGTGGCTGGAGCTTCCTCTCCGGCGGCCAGTTCGGCGAATTCATGGAGGTGCTGCCGGCGCAGCAGCGCGTCGGTGAGGGCTGGTACGAGGGTACGGCCGATGCCGTGTATCAGAATCTCGACATCATCCGCCATTACAATCCCGAATATGTGATCATCCTGGCCGGCGATCACATCTACAAGATGGACTATGGCAAGATGATCGCCGCGCACGCGGCCACCGGCGCGGACATCACGGTGGGCTGCATCCCGGTGCCGATCGAGGACGCGAAGGCCTTCGGCGTCATGGCCGTCAATGACGAGGGGCGCATCGTCGAATTCGCCGAGAAGCCGGAAAACCCGAAGCCGATGCCCGACGATGACAGCCGGGCGCTGGCCTCGATGGGCATCTATGTCTTTACCGCCGATTACCTGCGGCGACGCCTGCGCGAGGATGCGGCCGACGAGAACTCGACCCATGATTTCGGCCACGACATCATCCCGCATGCAATCGAGCACGACAATGCCTTCGCCTTCCGCTTCATGAACGCCAATACCGGTTCGCCCGGCTACTGGCGCGATGTCGGCACGATCGATGCCTACTGGGAGGCGAACATCAACCTGGCCGACCTGACACCGGAACTGAACATGTACGACAAGAACTGGCCGATCTGGACCTATCAGGAGCAGCTGCCGCCGGCGAAGTTCGCCTTCGATGACGACAATCGGCGCGGCCATGCCGTGGACTCGCTGGTCTCCGGCGGCTGCCTGATCACCGGCTCCACGGTGCGCCATTCGGTGCTGTTCTCCAGCGTGCGCGTGCATTCCTATTCGCTGGTCGAGGATGCCGTCGTCCTGCCCGAGGTCGAGATCATGGAGCATTGTCGCATCCGGCGCTGTGTCATCGACAAGGGGGCGATCATCCCCGAAGGCACGGTGATTGGCGAAAACCTCGAAGAGGACGCGAAACGCTTCTATGTCAGCGAGGGTGGCATCGTTCTGGTCACGCCCGAGATGCTGGGCCAGAACCTGCACGAGGTCTGATTATCCACACAACGCGGATGCTTGATATGCCGGCCGCATGGGCAAGGCTTCGCGGTCCGGATGTCTCTGTCCGATGACATCCGGCAGCAAGTCCGCCGATCCCGGCACGAACGAAGGAGTGTCCATGACTCGACCGCTTTCCGTTGTCTTCTACTGGCACATGCACCAGCCCTTCTATCGCGAGGCCGACACCGGCCGCTATCACCTGCCCTGGGTCTATCTGCATGCGATGAAGGATTACACCGATATGGCCGTGATCCTGGAGCAGAACCCGAAGGCCCGGGCCGTGATCAACTATGTGCCGTCGCTGACCGCGCAGATCGAGGACTACGCAAAGCATCTGCGCCGCTGGCTGGACAACGCCCAGATCGGGCTGCCCGATCCGCTGCTGGCTGCGCTGGCGCATGAAACCGCCGACTACGACCAGCGCACGCGCGACTACCTGCTGGAGACCTGCTTCCGGCTGAACCATGAACGCAACCTGCACCGCTATCCGGCCTACAGCCGGCTGTTCAATCTGGCCGAGCATGCGAAGGCGCACGACGGCACCGAATACCTCGGCGGCAACTATTTCAGCGATCTGGTCACCTGGTATCATCTGGCCTGGCTGGGCGAGACCGTGCGCCGCAACAATTTCGTCGCACGGCGCCTGATCGAGAAGGGCCGGGATTTCACCTATCAGGACCGGCGCGACCTGATCACGCTGATCGCAGGCCTGCTCGACGAGATTCCGGAGAAGCATCGCAAGCTCGTCGAGGCCGGACGCATCGAGCTGACGACCACCCCCTATGCCCATCCGATCATCCCGCTGATGCTCGATTTCGAGACCGCCCGGGCAACCGTGCCCGATGCACTGATTCCCGAAGAACCCTATCCCGGCGGCGAGCAGCGCGCCATCGAGCATATCGAACTGGCGAAAGCCTCGCATGAACGGGTTTTCGGTCATGTGCCGGCCGGTGTCTGGCCGGCCGAGGGCGCGGTTTCCGAGGCTACGCTGGCGCTTCTCGGTCGAGCCGGCTTCCGGTGGTGCGCGACCGGCGAATCGGTGCTGCATCACTCGCTGAGGTTCAACCTGCGCGAACAGCAGGGCAACCGCGACCTGTATCACCCATGGCTGGTCGGCGAAGGCGAGGAGGAGATCTGCTGCTTCTTCCGCGACGATCGGCTTTCCGATCTGATCGGCTTCGAATATTCGCGCTGGCGCACCGAGGATGCCGTGGCCAATTTCATGCATGAGCTGGCCGCGATCCGCCACCGCACCCAGGGCATGGAGGCGCCGATCGTGGCCATCATCATGGATGGCGAGAATGCCTGGGAGCATTACGATCAGAACGGCCTGCCCTTCCTCGAGCAGCTGTATCAGGCGGTGGCCGATCATGACGATTATGTGCTGACGACGTTCAGCGATTACCTGAACGAACACCCCTGCAAGGATCGTCTGCCGCACCTGACGCCGGGCTCGTGGGTCTATGGCAACCTGTCCACCTGGATCGGCGATGCGGACAAGACCCGCGGCTGGGAGCTTCTGATCGAGGCGAAGAAGGCCTTCGATGCGAACATTGACCGTCTGTCCGATGAACAGCAGGAGGCGGCCCGGGAACAGCTGCGCATCTGCGAGGGATCGGACTGGTGCTGGTGGTTTGGCGACTACAATCCGGGCGCTGCGGTGCGAGACTTCGACCAGCTCTACCGCCAGCACCTGGCCAGGCTTTACCAGCTGCTCGGGCTGCCGCAGCCGGCCTCGCTGAGCATCAGCATATCCTCCGGCGGCGGGGATGCCGAGGGCGGCGGCACGATGCGCCGCGGCGGCGCGGATTCGTGATGCCATATCGCATCATTCACCTCTCCCGTGCGTGAGTGGCTCGATACCCGTCGCTCCGCGGTGCTGCTGCATGTCAGCTCGCTGCCAGGCCCGTTCGCCTCAGGCGTGCTTGGCGAGGAGGCCCAGGGCTTCATCGATCGCATCGCCGATGCCGGATTCTCGGTCTGGCAGTTCCTGCCGCTGGGGCCAACGCACGGACACGGCTCGCCGTATGAATCCCTTTCCTCGTTTGCCGGCAACCCGGATCTGATCGACCTGCGCGAATGCGTGCGCTTCGGATGGCTGGACGGGCCGATTCCGGACAGGCCGGATCATGCCCGGCTGCGCGAGATGGCATCGCAGCGCTTCTGGCAGCAGGTCGGACAGGAGCCGGAACTGGCGCGGGCCGTCGAGGCCTATCGCGAGACCCAGAAGGACTGGCTGGAGGATTTTGCGCTGTTCTCGGCACTCAAGCGCGCCTATCGCAACCGTCCATGGTGGGAATGGCCGGAGCCGCTGCGCGATCGCGATCCCGATGCCCTGCGTCAGGCCTCATCGGATTATGCGCCCTGGGTGCAGCAGGTCATCTTCGAACAGCTGATCTTCGATCGTCAGTGGCTGGCCCTGAAACAGCATGCCGAGCATCGCGGCGTGCAGCTCTTCGGCGACCTGCCGATCTATGTGGCCCATGACTCCGCCGATGTGTGGACGCATCCGTCCTATTTCACCATCAACCACCTCGGCCTGTGTGACGAGGTGGCCGGCGTGCCGCCCGACTATTTCTCCGAGTCCGGTCAGCGCTGGGGCAATCCGCTGTATCGCTGGGAAAGACTGGAAGCCGAGGGTTTCGGCTGGTGGATCCGGCGCATCCAGCGTCAGCTTTCACGCATGCACATGCTGCGCATCGACCATTTCCGCGGGCTGGAGGCCTACTGGGCGATTCCCGGCAACAGCGAGGACGGCGTCATCGGCGAGTGGCGCAAGGCCCCCGGCGATGCGCTGCTGGGCGCCGTGCATCAGGCGCTGGGCAGCCTGCCGCTGATCGCCGAGGATCTCGGCATCATCACCGAGGAGGTCACGGCGCTGCGGCAGAAATACGGCCTGCCGGGCATGAAGATCCTGCAATTCGCGTTCGGCTCCGGCGACGACAACCCCTATCTGCCGGCCAATCACGAGCCGAATGCCGTGGTCTATACCGGCACGCATGACAATGACACGACGCTGGGCTGGTTCGCTTCGCTGGATGACGCCACGCGCAGCCATGTGCTCGAGGTTCTCAACGCTGAAGCCGGGGACATGCCCTGGGCGCTGATCGAGGCGGC
>CAZDLB010000083.1:0-7803 GCA_964505995.1 uncultured Zetaproteobacteria bacterium | reverse complement strand
AGCCGCCGCCGATGATCGCGACATCGGAAGCCGAATGATGCGGCCGCCTGAGCGGCGGCCACGTAGCCATCGGCGGCCGCGAATGATCGCCGGCCACACTGTAGATGCGTGCGACCTCCAGCGCCTGATCCCGCGTCAGGGACGGCAGGATCGACGGCAGGCGCGCGGCCAGCATGCTCTTGCCAACCCCGGGCGAGCCGCTCATCAGCAGATGATGGCCGCCGGCCGCGGCGATCTCCAGCGCGCGCCGCGCCTGATGCTGACCGCGGATGTCGCGCATGTCGGGAAGCTCGCGCGGATCTCTGGCATCAACCGATTCATCGTGCTCGATGGGCGCTAGGCGGCTGCGACCGCTAAGATGCGCGACGACATCGATCAGGTTTCTTGCAGGCAGAACCGCGATGCGATCCACGACCGCAAGCTCCGCGGCATTGCCGTTGGGAACGATGATGCTCGCATGTCCCCGCTCGCGGGCGAAAAGCGCCAGCGGCAGGGCGCCGCTCACCGCATGCAGGCGGCCGTCAAGCGACAGCTCGCCGATCAGAAAGGGGATGGCCTGCTGCGGCTGCGGCATCTGCCCCGAGGCCAGCAGCAGCCCTACGGCCATCGGCAGATCGAAATGCGTGCCATCCTTTCTGCGGTCGGCCGGCGCCAGATTGATCGTGATGCGGCGCAACGGGAACTCGAAGCCGGCATTGACGAGCGCTGAGCGTACCCGTTCCCGCGCTTCGCGCACGGCGGCTTCGGGCAGGCCGACCAGATTCCAGCAGGGCAGGCCGCGCGACAGATCGACCTCGACATCCACCGCCTCGGCATCCAGGCCGCGAAGCGTGGCGGATGCAAGCCGCGCCAGCATCTATTTTCCTTGTCTGAGCTGCGCTTCCAGCCGGCTGATGCGGGCCTCGAGCGCCTGCATCTCCTCGCGGGCCTTCTTCAGCATGGCCTCCTGCACCTGCATCCGCTCATGCGTGACGACATCGAACTGGGAAAGCACGGATTCGACCACCTGCCGAACCTGCGCTTCCGCACCCTGTTTCAGACCGCCCAGCATCTGGATGCCGGCCGCGATCTTCTCCGCGATCTCGTCCAGTCCCTGATTGCCTTGTTTCATGCTTTCCTCACTTTCCTTTCCGATGCTGCTGAATGCTGCCCCGCAGATAGGCGTGTTTGCCGGAGGGCAGCT
This sequence comes from uncultured Zetaproteobacteria bacterium, assembly GCA_964505995.1. Classification (GTDB taxonomy): domain Bacteria; phylum Pseudomonadota; class Zetaproteobacteria; order Mariprofundales; family Mariprofundaceae; genus JAJRVH01. Next base: position 6,620 of record CAZDLB010000083.1, on the reverse strand, counting down.
TCAGTTTCAGCCATTCGGGTCTGTTGTGAACCTGGCTGACCTCCAGAAGCGCGCCCGGGCGGTACCAGCCGAGCTTTTTGGCCTGCAGGTCGGGTTTTTCCCGAAGTTCGTGATAGCCGCGAAAATCGAAGCGGGAGCGTCGGCCAACCCCTTTGCTCTTTTTCTCGATCAGATCGAGCACGGCCGTTTCGATCGAGGACTTGCGAATCTTCGAGCGCACCTGCACCTCGATTGTCGTCAGCTTCTCGGTCTGCTGCCGCAGTTCGATCTCGCCATTCAGGGTTTCGTTGGCAAAGGCGATGTTGTAGCCGTGTTCGTCGGTTTCCAGCACATCGACATTCAGTTTCATCTCGCGCAGGGCCCGCTGGGTCGCGACCAGGGATGTGCGCATCGAGATCGGCAGGCTGCGTTCCTCGCTGCCGAACTGGCCGAAGATCGGCTCGACGATCGCGCTTGGGATGGCCGCGATCATCGGCACGACCTCGCAGCCGGACAGAAGCATCAGGATGCCTGCAAGCAGCACGCGCATCATTCGCCCCATCGCCGCGCCTCCCGGTTGTCCAGCTGCAGGTGGTCGATGACCCGATCGACGACGAAATCGATGATCTCGTCGAGCGATTGCGGCCGATGATAGAAGCCGGGCATCGCCGGCAGAACATGCACCCCCATATGCGACAAGCGTAGCATGTTTTCGAGATGGATGCTGGATAATGGCGTTTCCCTGGGCACCAGGACCAGCTGCCTTTTTTCCTTGAGCATGACATCCGCCGCGCGCTCGATCAGGTTGTCCGAGGCGCCGGTCGCGATACGCGCCAGCGTGCCCATCGAGCAGGGGATGATGACCATCTTGCGGATGCCGGCCGAGCCGGATGCCACCGGCGAAAACCAGTCGTCAAGCCCGTAGCAGCGCAGTGCTTGCCTTTCGATGTGCAGATGCTCGGCCAGAGCGGCGATGGCCGCTTCCGGCTCCGCGGGAAGCTCAAGCTCCGCCTCCTGCCGCAGCACGATGCGCGCGGCCTCGGAGAACAGAAGATGCTGACGCAGGCCGGCCCCGGACAGACGCTGGATCAGCCGCAGGCCGTAGGCCGCGCCCGAGGCGCCGGTCATCGCGACGATGATGTCACCGTTTTCGCGGGGCTTGTTCATTTCAAAGCCATTCCATCACATCGAGAAGCTTTCGCCAAGGTAGAGCCTGCGCGCATCGGGATGATCGACGATCTCGTCCGGGGTTCCCTGGACGATGATCTCGCCGGCGCTCATCAGATAGGCGCGGTCGCAGATGGACAGCGTGTCGCGGACATTGTGGTCGGTGATCAGGATGCCGATGCCGCGGCTTTTCAGATCGGCGATGATGGCCTGGATGTCCTCGACGGCGATCGGATCCACGCCGGCAAACGGCTCGTCCAGCAGCAGGAAGCGGGGCTTGGTGACCAGCGCGCGGGCGATCTCGGTGCGCCGCCGCTGGCCGCCGGAGAGCGTATAGGCCTTCTGATGCTGCACACCCTCGATGCCGAGTTCCACGAGCAGGCCTTCCAGTTCCTCCTCGATCTGGATCTCGGGCAGGTCCAGCGTTTCGAAGATGGCCAGCAGGTTCTCGCGCACCGTCAGCTTGCGGAAGATGCTGGCTTCCTGGGGAAGATAACCGATGCCGGCGCGCGCCCGCAGATGCATTGGCAGCGGCGTGATGTCCGCATCGTCGAGCATGATCGTTCCGGCATCCGCGCGGATCAGCCCGCAGACCATGTAGAAACTCGTGGTCTTGCCGGCACCGTTCGGTCCCAGCAGGCCGATGCATTCCCCGGAAAACACGTCCAGATCCACGGCGTTGACAACCTGTTTGGCGCGGTAGCGCTTGCACAGGCCGCGCGCGGACAGATGATGGGTGGCGCTCATGGCTTGCCGGTCCCGTTCGTTTCATCGGTGTCCAGCAGCATCCGGGTGCGCCCCTGATCCTTCGGCGTGACCAGCGTCTGCTGCCGGTCGATGTGATGCACGATGCGCTCGCCCTCGATACGGCTTCCACCCTGTTCGATGAAGGCATGGCCAATCAGCGTCAGGGTCTGGTTGCGCTGATCGAGCACGGCCCTTTCGGACTGACCGCGCGCCTTTCCCTGACGCATCGTGACATGACCAAAGGCCTCGGCCTTTTCGATCTCGTGCCGGTCTTTTCGATAATGGCCGATCAGGCGATCGCAGCTGAGGGTGAAATCGTCCCGGCTCAGCCGGACCTTGCCGCTGAATTCGACCTGTGAGTTCGCATGCTGCAGCAGCATGGAATCGGCCTCGATATGCAGCGGACCGGCCTGAAGCGGCAGGGGCAGCATCAGAACGGCCAGCACACTGAACATGGCCCGGCTGTGTCGCAGCCACGCAGGCAGGGAAGGGGACGAAAGCGTCGGGATCATCGCCCGGCCGATCCTGTCCAACGGGGATTGCTGTCGTCAATACGAATGCCGCCATCCACCCGCGCCTGCTCCGTGCTGCGGTTGATGCGAAGCCTGGCGCCCGCGGCCCGCAGATCGGGCGAACTCACGCGAAAGCGTCCGGGCACGACGATTTCATCCCGCTGGCTTTCATAGACGAGTCGCTCGCTCTGAAGAAGCCAGTCCTGATAGCGCACCTGAACGCGGGATGTGAACCTGAGCCTGCGCGAAACGGGATTGAAGATCGCGTTTTCCCCCGTGATTGTCACCGGTACGCCTGCCTCGGTATACAGGGTCAGCCTTGGCGTGCTGAGCTTCATCGAGCCATTGGCCTGCTGGGCCGCTTCACCGGCGCGCAGTTCCCACACCGTTCGCCCCTGACGCCGCTCGACGATGACCGGCCGGTCCACCTCGGTCTGATGCCCGGTTTCCGCATCCGCGGCGTCGGATGGCGGCGTTTCCGGCTCGGCCGTCCACATCAGGACGCCGGCGACGAGCAGGCTGCCGACGGAGGTGCCCAGTGAACACCATTTGATCAGGGTCCATGTGCGTGGCCGCATCCTCGCCGATCAGACCTTCCAGCCACAGCTTTCGGGACGGACGCCATAGCGCTGTTCGATGACCTCCGTCCAGCGGTCGTGGGCCAGAATCAGGCCTTCCGCCGCCTGGCGAATGGCACCGCGACCGCCACGACAGGACGAGATCCAGTCCGCCTGCTCGAGGACCGCGGCATGGGCATCAGCCGGCGCCAGCCCAAGCCGGCAGCGCCGCATCGGCGGCAGATCCAGCACATCATCGCCCATCATCGCGCACTCGTGCGCGGCAATGCCGCTCTGGCGTTCCAGCGCGTCCAGCCCCTCGGCCTTGTTCAGGCATCCCTGGATCACGAACTCGATGCCGAGATCCCTGGCGCGCATCGCAACGACGTTCGAGGATCGCCCGGTGATGATTGCGATCCGGATGCCGGCGCGCTGCAGCAGCTTGATGCCGTGACCATCGCGGACGTTGAACGCCTTCAGTTCCTCGCCGCGCCCATCCATGATGATCGAGCCGTCGGTCATCACGCCATCGACATCGAGTATCAACAGGCGCACCCCGCGGGCTTTTTCGAAGGGGAAATCGAAGCCGGAGCGGCTCATGCGATGCCCGCCTTGAGCAGATCATGCATGTGTACGATGCCGAGGGTTTCGCCCCGGTCCCCGCATACGAACAGCGCCAGAATCTGTTTCTTCTCCATCATTCTCAGCGCGTCGCTGGCCAGCCGGTCCGGTTCGATCCAGGCCGGGTCGGGGTGCATCAGCTGTTCCACCGCCGCCTCCATGTCCACATGACCGCTTTCAAGTATGCGCCGCAGATCGCCATCGCTCAGGCAGCCGATCAGCCTGCCATCGCGGATGATGCCGGTGATGCCGAGACGATGGCTGCTCATGGTCGTGACGGCCTGCCTCAGCGACGCATCATGCGCGACCAGCGGCAGTTCCTCGCCCCGGTGCATCACGTCGGAAACCTTCAGCAGCCGGCGGCCGAGGCTTCCTGCGGGGTGAACGCGGGCGAAATCCTCTTCCCGGAAACCGCGCTGCTTGAGCACGACGACGGCCAGCGCATCGCCCAGCGCCAGCGTTGCCGTGGTCGAGGCCGTCGGCGCCAGATTCATCGGGCATGCTTCCTTTTCGACCGGAACATGCAGCGTGATGTCGGCATGGGCCGCCAGCGTCGAATCGGGATTGCCAGTCATCGCAATGACGCGGGCGCCACGCCGACGGATCTCCGGCAGCAGGCCGCAGACCTCGGCCGTTTCGCCGCTGTGGGAGATCGCGATCACCGCGTCATGGCCGGTGATCATGCCGAGATCGCCATGCTGGGCCTCGGCCGCATGCACGAAGAAGGCCGGCGTGCCGGTCGAGGCGAAGGTAGCGGCGATCTTCTTGGCGATGATGCCGGACTTGCCCATGCCGACGACGACGAGGCGGCCGTCGACGTCCAGCACGGCCCGCACGGCTTCGACAAAGGCTTCTCCGAGCGAGGCCTTCAGCCCCTCAAGCGCCGCGATCTCGATGTCGAGAACCTTGCGGGCCTTGTTCAGCCAGGCATCACCGGTGTCATTCATGTTCACGTTGGGCTCCACGGATTCGGATTGCCGAAGGGGCATCATCCCCATGAGGGATGCGGCCGCCATTCGGAAAGGCGCGACATTAGCGGCGCGGTCTGCTCTTGGAAACGGGCAAGTTCGGTCGCCGGGACCGGTCGGGCCGGGGCGCGCTTGATCGTCAGCGGGTTGACCGCGCGGCCCCGAAGACGGAATTCGAAATGCAGATGCGGGCCGGTGGCGAGGCCCGTCATGCCGACATAGCCGATGACCTGTCCCTGATGCACGCGGCTGCCCTTGCGGATTCCCTTCGCGAAGGAGCGCATGTGGGCATAGGCCGTGGCATGGTTGCGGTTGGTATGCCGGATCAGGATGAAGCGGCCGTAGCCGCCTTTCCAGCCGGCAAACTCGACGCGGCCGTCACCCACGGCATGGATCGGCGTGCCCGCCGGGGCGGCATAGTCCACGCCGCGGTGGGCGCGGGTATATCCTAGCACCGGATGCTTGCGGCGGGCCTGAAAACGCGAGGAAATGCGCGAAAACTTCACCGGCGCCTTCAGATACGCCTTGCGCATGCTCCTGCCCTCGGGCGTGTAGTAATGCACGCGGCCATCGGCATGCTGGTAGCGGACAGCGCGATAGCTGTGCCCCTGATTGACGAACTCGGCCGCGAGGATCGTGCTGCCGATGGCATGGCCCTGTTCGTCGAACTGTTCCTCGTAAAGCACGCGGAAGCGATCGCCGCTGCGAATATCGCGGGCGAAGTCGATATCCCAGGCGAAGATGTCCACGAGATTCATCGTCGTGCGCTCGTCCAGCCCGGCCCTGGAGGCCGCGGCAAAGAGGCTGTCCTCGATCGTGGCGGCGACGATGTGACGCCGGCTCTGAATGCTGCGCTGAACGATCCCGGCATGCCAGGCGCCGTTCGCATCGCGGTGCAGGCGCAGCCGTCGCGTATCGTCGATGTGGTAGACGATCTCCGAGTCCAGCCGCTCGAACATGTGGCCGGCCAGGACATGGCGAAGGTCGAAGACGTTTTTCGATGCGCGGATCAGCGCATGCGCATCCTTCGCAGTCAGTCCCAGGCGCTGCAGTGCGGCCAGCGATGTGTCGCCGGGCTTCAGGGTTTCCCGCAGCCATTGCGGTGCACGGGCCAGCTCTTCGCGGGCCTCGGCCTGGAGCCATTCCTCATGGGCGCTGCCAAAGGATTCATCCACCTTCGCATCGACGTTTCGTCCATCCAGCGACACCAGACCCAGGATCAGCATGAAGCCGATGCCGGCGCCGAGCAGCGGGAACCACCTCGGGGAAGGCCATCGCCAGCCTTGCAGGCTGGCGCGAACCACTGACGGCCGCTGATGCCGGCGCGGACGATGGATGCGCGGTTTGCGCCGGCGACGACCCGAGGCGTTCGGGCCGGTCGCATTCGGTCTGGAGAAATCGCGATGAAATGCCTGTGACAAATGCGCTCCCTGTCCGCTTCCGTCGGATGCAATGCCGACGTCTTGTCGCATCTTCCCTGTCCGGCCATTGCTTGTCAAAGCCGGAATCGGCAAGCTTGGGCGAGGATCCGGTCCGTCCCGGCAGGGTGCATCCGTGCCGGTCGTTCGGAAGGCAGCGTTCCGTATCCTTATCCCTGGAGGAAGGCCCATGCCAAGCTTTGATATCGTCAGTGAAACCGACATGCAGGAGATGAGCAATGCGGTGAACCAGGTCATCAAGGAAATCAGCACGCGCTATGATTTCAAGGGCAGCCGCGCCAGCATCGAACTGGGCAAGGATGGCATCACCGTCATCGGCGATGACATCAACAAGCTCAATACCGTCACCGAGATCCTTCGCGCCAAGCTGGTGCGCCGCAATCTCGATCCATCCTGCCTGGACTACGGCGACCCCGAGGATGCGAGCGGCGGCACCAAGCGCCAGCATATCCGCATCAAGCAGGGCGTCAGCCAGGAGCTGGCCAAGAAGATCGTCAAGAGGATCAAGGATGCGAAGATGAAGGTGCAGGCCTCGATTCAGGGCGATCAGGTGCGCGTGAGCGGCAAGAAGCGCGATGATCTGCAAAAGGCCATTGCGCTGGTGCGCGAGATGGAGGCGGACCGGCCGCT
>CAZDLB010000082.1:0-8028 GCA_964505995.1 uncultured Zetaproteobacteria bacterium | reverse complement strand
AGAGGACAAAGGAAAGGGCGATGCCGCCCAGGATCAGTTTGGCCAGCCAGGACTGGGCCTGATTGCGCATGGATTCGAGCATGTAAGCCCCCGGTTCGATGTGGCGCGGCCGGCTTCTGGACGAATGCCCGGCGGCGCGTAATCTGCCTGCGGCCCGATGCCCGTGGGGCATGGCGGCGCAGGGCTGGCGGACGCTACCCAAGCCTCCGAACCGGCGCAAGGCAGGCGGGAGCGGGATTTACGGCGCGATTTGCGCTTGAGTTTCCGCCAGATCAGCCTATAACGTGGGTATGGGGACCTGGGAGCGAACCTGGCAGGGAGTCGAGACGCGCGTGGATCGCATCGGTGCGGCCGCGCTGTATGCCGCCGCCACGGTGCGACGCTTCTATGAATCGATGGTCGGCATTCTGGCCGCCGGCTTCAATCCACGCTGGCTGACACGCCCGGCCGTGATGAATGTCGTGATCCGCCAGCTGTATTTTACCGGCGTGCAGAGCGTGCCCTGGGTCGTGGTCATTGCGCTGGCTGCCGGCGTGCTGGCGGTCTACAACATCGTGGTCTTTGCCAAGAGTGTCGAGGATCTGTCACTGATCGGGCGCCTCGTTTCGGGACTGCTGGTGCAGGAGGTCGCGCCCCTGTTCGTTACGATCTTCCTGCTGGCGCGATCCGGCGTGGCCGTGGTTACGGAGATCGGCAGCATGCATGTTCGCGGCGAGGACATGGTGCTTCGCAGCCTCGGCATCAGCGTCAACGAATACCTGCTCTGGCCCCGGGTTCTGGCCTTCACGCTCTGCGGCGTGATCCTGACCTACATCTTTCTGCTGGTCTCGATCTGGTTCGGCGGTCTCGTCGTGGCCTGGAGCTACGAGCTGAATCTGATCGACTTCTTCGTCGAGGTCCGCCGCGGTACGACCTTCGACGAGATGCTCATGCTGCTGGCCAAGGGCATGCTTTATCCGATGCTGTGCGCGATCATGCTGCTCAGCCAGGGCTGTCGCGTCGGGCGTGATCCGAACCTGATTCCGGTGCGTGCGACCTACGGCGTGCTGGGTTCGCTGATGCTGGTGATTCTGGTCGATGTGGTCGTCGTGCTGTTCCGGGAGCTGCTGTGAAGGAAAGGCTCTGCTGGCGCGAGCTCGATCTCGGCCTGGCCACGATTCCCGAGGCACGGGTGGAGCGCGGCGAATACCTGCGCATCATCATGGATGCCCAGTGCCAGTATGATTTCATGGCCAGGGTCTTCCCGTCGGATGCCCAGCTGGCTGGCGGGACAAGCTGGCAGATGTGGCTGGAAACCGAATCGGCCAGCTACCCGGTCGGCAGTCCCGAATTCATCTCGCGGGTGGGCAGCATGATCCGGGGGCGTGGGCTGCTGGCGAACCTGAGCCTGCGCGAGAATCTGCTGCTGCCGTTTCTCTACCGGGCCGACCGCGAAACGCTCGAGGCGGCGGCGGACAGGGTCGAGGCGGTGGCTCGCTGGCTGGGGCTGGAGGCCACACTGGATGAGCGTGCCGGCGAGCGTTCCTCGTATACGCATGCGCTGGTCAGCCTGGGGCGCTGCATGCTGGCCCGGCCGGCGATCATCCTGGCGCAGGAGGTGCATATCGGCATGGCGCCGGAGCGTCTGGCGCACTTTCGCGAGCTGGCGGCCGAGGCCCTGCGGGAGCTGGGTTCGGGGCTCGTGTACCTGACCTCATCGGAGCATGAGGGATCAGGGCTGAGGTTCAGCCGGACATTGACCATTGAGGACGGGCGTGAAATGCTGGCCTTCCGGGAGATGGCCCGTCGGCAGGGCCTTGGCCCGGAGCAAGGGGAGGTGCGGTGAAGGGATTGGTTGCAGGCATGCGTCGTCAGGTCGGCTGGTTCGTTGTCATCGGCATCGGTGCGATCGTGGTGATCCTGCTGGTCACCAGTCTTCGCACGGATGTGTTCGCCAAGAAGTTCTATCTGAACTTCTCGCCGCCATCGGCTTCGGCCTTCTATGTCGGCCAGCCGGTCAAGTTTCAGGGCTTCACGATCGGTCGGGTGGGCGACATGGAGCTTCTGCCCGAAGGCAGGGTACGCATCACGCTGCGGCTTCTGGAGCGCTATCACCCGATGGTGCATCAGGGAGCGAAGGCCCGGATCGTCAAGGAAGGCCTGATTGGCGAGCAGGTTGTCGAGGTGACGGGCGGGGATCCGAAGGCGCCGGTGGTGCGCGACGGGCAGGCGCTTGCATACGAAACCGAGGCATCGATCGAACAGCTGCTGCAGGATCTGAAACCGGCCGTGGCCAATGCCAACACGCTGCTGCGTGAGGCGGCCGAGCTGACGACCTGGCTGAACGACCCCTACGGGGGCGTACGCCAGGTTGTGGCCAGGCTGGGCGAGATCAGCCAGGGACTGAGCCGCGAGCGCGTGGAGGGCATCGTGGATGACTTTGCTCGAATCCTTTCACGCCTGCAGAAGATCGCCGGCGAGTTCGAGCAGCATCATGTGGCCGAGCAGCTTTCCGGTTCGCTGAAGATGACGACGCGCATCCTCAGCGATATCGAGCCGCTGTCGAAGAAGCTCGGCGAGGAAGGGCCGCGGAGCTTCGAACATATCAACAGCCTGCTGCAGCATGTGGACCAGCTGTCGCAGTCGCTGGATATCGTTGCTTCGGATCTGTCCGAGCTGACTCCGGAACTTCCCGGCCTGGCGCGCGAATCGAGAGGGACGATCCGCGAGATGCAGGAGCTGCTGAAGGGATTGCGCGGCTCCTGGCTGTTCGGCGGCGGCGAGGAGAAGCAGGCCGAGGTGCCGGTGGCACCGCCGGTCATGGATCTGCGTCCATGAGGCTGCTTGCCTGTTTTCAGCTCGCCCTGCTGCTGGCGCTGGCGGCATGCAGCGGCAGCCATGCGCCACAGCCCGAGAATCTGTATCGTGAAAAGGCCCGGGATTTTACCGCAGATGGCATGGCCGCGATGCAGCGTGAGCGCTGGCAGGCGGCCGAACGGGCTTTTTCGCGTTCCCTGCGTGCGGCGCAGCTGGCCGACGATGAAGCCCTGGTGCGGCTTTCCTGGTACAACATCGGCATCGTGCGCGAAGCCATGGGGCGTCCCGAGGCCGAGGAGGCCTATCGTCGCGCCGCCGAACTGGCCGCGCGGCAGCGGGATGAGATCATGCATCTGCGGGCGACGCTGGCGTTGCGTCTGATGCATGCGCGAAAGGGGGAGGCGGCCGCAGCGATTGCCTTGCCGAAGAAGAGCCTGCCGACGGACATCTATCTGCAGCATGCGCGCCTGTCGCAGCTTGTCGGGGACACGGAAGCGGCTGAACGCTCCTATCATCTGGCCATCGCGCGCGCGCGCAAGACGTCGGCGGGCATGAGGATGCGCGCCAATGCCCATATGGGGCTGGCCCTGCTGCATGCGAAAACGGGCGATCGCGCGCAGGCCCGACGGGATGCGGACCAGGCGCTGGAGATCTGCCACCAGATCGGGGCGCCACGGGTCGCGGCGCACGCGCTGCTGTTGAAGGCGGAACTGGAACCGGCTCCTTTGCCCCGGCGGGACTATCTCGAACGGGCCCTGGCCATCTATACGGCCGTGGAGGATCATCAGGGGCAGCGTCAGGCCCTGGAGCGGCTGATCGCTCTGGCCGAAAGCCAGGGAGACGAACAGGCGGCCAGGCGCAGCCGCATGATGCTCGAATCGCTTTCCGCTGGCCTGAGCCTTCCGCCATCACCGCCATCGGTCGAATGAAGCATTCCGACGACGAAGCAGAACGGATCGAAGGGCTGAGCTGTCAGCTCAATTGCGAGAGCCGCTGCATCGACTTTCTGCGTTCGGCCGTGGCGGTGATGGCGGAGCGGGCGGGCATGGATGCGCACTGGCGCAACCGGGTGACGCTTGCGGTGGACGAACTCTTCGCCAATATTGCCGAGCATGGCTATCGCGGGCGGCCCGGGACGATCGAGTTCTCCGCCCGCATCGAGTCCATGGATACGGGCGGGCGATGTCTGAGCTTCGAGTTCCGCGATTATGCGGACAACGCATGGCGCTACGATGAGACGGAACTTTCGGCCCGGTCGGCCGGGGAGCCGACGCCCGGAGGGCTGGGGCTGAGGCTGATCCGCGAGGTGACGGACGAGTTTGTCCAGACCCGGCTTGCGGATGGCAGCCGCTGGCGACTGAGTTTTACCCTGCAGGGCAAGACCGCGGCGCCGGAGAAGGAGCAAAGGAGGAGTGCAGGTGGAACCGACATTTGAAATCGAGACGCCGGAACCGGGTTGCGCCGTGCTGAAGGTGAGCGGGGACATCACGATTCATACGTCCCCGAGGCTGCGCGAGCAGCTCAAGCCGCTTCTGCGCGAGGATATGCGCGAGATCCGCGTGCGGCTGGATGGGGTCGAGTTCATGGATTCCTCCGGAATCGCCACGCTGGTCGAGGGGTTGCAGTGGAGCCGCAATGGCGGCGGGCGCTTCGTGCTTTCCGGGCTGCATGAGAATGTGCGCGACGTGCTGTCGCTGGCCAAGCTCGATGGCGTCTTCGAGATCGAGGACTGATGAGTTTCCGGGATCTGCGCGAGTTCATGGCCGAGCTGGAGCGGCGGGGGCTGCTCAAGCGCATCCGCGAGCCTGTCAGTACGCGGCTTGAGATCACCGAGATCTCCGATCGGGTGTTGAAGGCCGGCGGGCCTGCGCTGCTGTTCGAGAATGTCGTGGATGATGGCGAGAAGCGGGCGATGCCGGTGCTGACGAATCTGTTCGGCACCGACGAGCGTATCGCGCTGGGCATGGGACGCGAATCGGCGCGTGAACTGCGGGAGATCGGCGAGCTGCTGGCCTATCTGAAGGAGCCGGAGCCGCCAAAGGGCATGCGCGATGCCTGGGAGAAGTTTCCAGTGTTGCGCAAGGTGCTGGACATGAACCCCAAGAGCGTGTCCAGAGCGCCCTGGAAGGAGGTTGTGCTGCGCGGCGATGACGTGGATCTGAACCGGCTTCCGATCCAGACCTGCTGGCCGGGGGATGCGGCCCCGCTGCTGACCTGGGGGCTGGTCGTGACGAAAGGGCCGAACAAGGAGCGTCAGAACATCGGCATCTATCGCCAGCAGCTCATCGGCCGCAACAAGCTGATCATGCGCTGGCTCAAGCATCGCGGCGGCGCCCAGGATCATCTGGAGGCGAAAAAGGCCGGTGCGAGCCGCTTTCCCTGCGCCGTGGTCATCGGGGCCGATCCGGCCACGATCCTGGCGGCGGTGACGCCGATTCCCGATACCCTGTCCGAATACCAGTTTGCCGGCCTGCTGCGCGGTTCCCGGACCCGGGTCTGCGACTGCCTGGACATTCCGCTGCAGGTGCCGGCCGGGGCCGAGATCGTGCTCGAGGGCCATGTGTCGCTGGATGAATATGCCGAGGAGGGGCCGTTCGGCGATCATACCGGCTATTACAATGAAACCGAGATGTTCCCGGTGTTTACCGTCGAGACGATGAGCATGCGCCGGGATGCGATCTATCACTCGACACACACCGGCAAGCCGCCGGATGAGCCTGCCGTGCTGGGTCTGGCGTTCAACGAGGTGTTCGTGCCGATCCTTAAGAAGCAGTTTCCCGAAATCGTCGATTTCTATCTGCCGATGGAGGGCTGCTCCTACCGAGTGGCCGTCGTGTCCATCCGCAAGGGCTATGCGGGGCATGCCAAGCGCGTGATGTTCGGCATCTGGTCGTATCTGCGGCAGTTCATGTACACCAAGTTCATCATTGTCGTCGATGAGGACATCGATTGCCGATCCTGGCCGGAGGTCGTCTGGGCGATCTCGACGCGCGTGGATCCGGCCCGGGATTTCACGCTGGCCGAGCGCACCCCGATCGACTATCTGGATTTTGCCTCGCCGGTGGCGGGCCTGGGTTCGAAGGTCGGCATCGATGCGACGAACAAGTGGCCCGGGGAAACCGATCGCGAATGGGGGCGTCCGATCGTCATGGATGCGGCCGTGCGCCGTCGTGTGGACGAGATCTGGGATCGCCTCGGTCTCTGAGGCCGTATACCGGGAACGCAATCGGCTGCTATAATGACGGATGCCGGCCGTCACCGGCGGACGATGGAGGGAGGAAGGCCGATCAATGAACATGGTGCGTGGCGCAATCATCGTCGGTGTTCTGGTGCTGATCAGCGCCGTTGCCGTCTACATGGTCGTTTCCAGAAGCGACTACAGCGTTACCGATGCCGATCTGCTGGCCATGGCCCGGTCGGCCTATGAGGACGGACGCTACAAGGACGCGGCCAAATGGTTTCTTCAGGCTGCGCGCCAGGGCGATACCGAGGCGCAGTATCGTCTGGCCATGCTCTATCGCGATGGCAAGGGCGTCAGCCGCGACGATGAACAGGTGGTTCGCTGGCTGAAGCTTGCGGCCCGGCTGGGGCATGCCGATGCCCAGTATCAGCTTGGCAGACAGTATGAGATGGGCCGGGGTGTGGATCATGCCGACGATGTCATGGCGCTCGATCTCTATCGCAAGGCAGCGGAAAAGGGCAACGCCCATGCGCAGTTCCGGCTGGCGGTGATGTTCAGCGAAGGGCGCGGCACCACGGCCAACGATCACGAGGCGCTGCGCTGGGCGATCCGCGCGGCTGACGGCGGGGATGCGGATGCCGGGCCCTATGTGCGCCAGATCGTCCGCCGCATCCAGGCCAAGGCCGAGGGCGGGGATACGCAGGCCCAGTACACGCTGGCGCTGATGTACGAGCGCGGCGAGGGGGTCGAGACCAGTCCGGCGGAGACCCTGCGCTGGCTGCGCCAGGCCTCGGCCGGAGGCCATGCCGAGGCGCAGTACCGTCTGGCAAGCCAGCTTGCCAAGGCCGATCCGGCGTCCATCGAGGAGGCGGCCCGATGGTATCGGGCTGCGGCCGAGCAGGGGCATGTGCGGGCCAAGGCCGCGATCGGTGTTCTGTATGCGCTCGGCAGGGGCGTGCAGCAGGACGTGCGCGAGGCGCTTCGCTGGCTGAACGAGGCGGCCGAGGCCGGGATCGCCTCGGCGCAGTTCAATCTGGGGATCATCCATGAACAGGGCCTCGGGGTTCCCGTGGACCCGGCGCAGGCCGCGGCATGGTATCGCAAGGCCGCGGAAAACGGTCTGGCCGGGGCGCAGAACAATCTCGGCGTGCTGCATGCGCTCGGCAAGGGCGTGGAGAAGAAGATGTCCCAGGCGATCGTCTGGTGGAAGCGGGCCTCGGGCGATTCGCCGAAGGCCCAGTTCAACCTGGGGCTGGTCAACCTGCGTGGCATTGGCATGACGCCCAACGACGAGGAGGGCGCCCGCTGGCTGCGGCAGGCCGAGGCCGGGGGCAATGCCCGCGCGAAGCTCCTGCTCGGTCTGCTCTATGATCTCGGACGCGGGGTCGGCCGCAGCAAGAAGGAAGCGGTGGCCTGGTATCAGCAGGCCGCGGATCTGGGCGACATGGATGCGGTCTACAACCTGGCCGTCGTCTATTACAACGGCATCGGCCTGCCGAAGGATTTCGGCAAGGCGCTGACCTATTTCCGGCAGGCGGCGGAACACGGCGATGTTCGCGCGCGCAACAACCTGGCGACGATGTACCTGGAGGCCAAGGGGGTCGAATACGATGCGGCCCGGGCCTTCACGGAGTTCGAAATCGCGGCGAAGGCCGGCGATGCGATGGCGCAGTTCAATCTCGGCAACCTCTACCGCAAGGGCGAGGGCGTGAAGCAGAACGATGCCAAGGCCGTGGAATGGTATCGCAGATCGGCCGAGCAGGGCTATGCGCCGGCGCAGAACTCGCTGGGCTACATGTATGCGCTGGGCCGGGGTGTTGTGCAGGATGAGAAGCTGGCACGCCAGTGGTTTGAAAAGGCGGCTGCGGCCGGCCTGAATGTTGCGGCGGCAAACCTGAATCTCGTCGGCAAGAAGGTCGGCGGCTTCAACCTGATCAGCCTGGCCGTGGATACCGACGTGCGCGCGACGATGCTGACCGAGGAGCCGCTGGACCTCGATCGCTGGCTCGATCGCCAGACGACCCCGAGCCTCTGACTCTTCCGAAGCCTTG
>CAZDLB010000081.1:0-8178 GCA_964505995.1 uncultured Zetaproteobacteria bacterium | reverse complement strand
TCCAGCGGTTCGATGATGTTGAACCTCTGCAGCGTCTTGAAGGCGCGGGTGACGGTTTCGCGCTGGCAGCTCAGGCGCTGGGCGATCTCGGCGTGGCTGCCGAGGCGCGCGACGATGGAATCGGAGTCCGTATGCTCCTTCCATTCGGGAAGGCCGAGAAGATAGCGGCAGAGCTTGGCCGCGATCGTCGGCTGGCCGAGCCGGCAGATGACCTCGTGCGAGCGCAGATAGCGGTTCAGGAACAGCGCCATCAGCCGCAGCCGGAAATCCTCATCGGCAAATCGCTGCTGGAACTGGGCCGGCGTGATCTGCAGCAGGCGGCATGCGCTGACGGCATAGATGCTGGCCGTGCGCGCACGCTGACCGAACATGCCGAGCTCCCCGACCAGATCGCCCGGACCCAGCCGATAGAGCAGGGTTTCATGACCGTTGCTCGTCACCAGGCGCACATCGAGGTTGCCTTCGAGGATCAGATAGCAATGCCCCTGATGTGCCTCGCCCTCGAAGAGGACGAAGCGCCCCTTGCTGGCCGTCACCTCATGCGCGCCGGGGAAATCCTCGGCCGTGAATGCCGGTTCAGGCAGCGCGATCGTGTATTCCTTCCCGCCCATGCCGAAAAGCATAGAAGCCGAAAGGCTGCGTGTGAAGAAAAAAGGGGCTGCATGGCGCAGCCCCTTTGCATTTGCCGGAACCTCAGGCCCTATTTCAGAACCCGCAGCTCCACGCGGCGGTTCTTCGCCCGGCCGGCAGCGGTGGCATTGCTGGCAATGGGATCGCTTTCGCCATACCCCTTTGCCGTCAGCCGGTCGGCTGCGATGCCATGTGAGGTCAGGTAATCCATCACGCTTTTCGCACGGCGCTCCGACAGCGCCTGATTGTAGGCGGCCGAACCGATGCTGTCGGTATGGGCAGCCACCTCGACGCGGATATCGGCGCGCTTCTTCAGCGTGGCCACGGCGCGATCGAGGATCGCGATCGAGTCACCGGTGAGTTCGGCGCTGTTGGTTTCGAAATGCACGCCGGAAAGCGAGATGATCTCCTGCTTCGGTTTCGGCTTGGGGGCGCAGTTGGCCCTGGCCAGCCGCTTGGCCTCCCTGGCCTTGCCTTCGGCGCGCTGGATCAGGGATGCGGTTTCATCCGGATGCTGGCCGGTTTCGTCCAGCTCATGCGCGGCCCAGTAGAGCGAGGCCTCGGCCTCGGCCAGCGTCTTCGGCGCGCAGCGCTCAGCATGAGCGGCCTTGGCCGCATCAATGGCAGCGCGGGCACTGGCCAGCTCGTCGCGCTGGATGTCAAAGGAGCCGGAGGCGCATGCAGAAAGCGATGCGGCCGCGGCCAGAATCAGAACACGTGTTTTCATCGGGCACCTCCCGCCTTGGCGGCATGCGCTTCGGCCATGTCCATGAAACGGCGGGCGACGCCGGTATCATGCTGGGCCTTTTCAGCGCTGGCGACGGTGGCCAGCTCGCGGGCCATGTGGGCATGGTAGGAATTGTTTCCGGCCAGTTGCTGCCTGAGTTGGGCTTCGCGATCCTCGATACTGTCAAAGGCTCCGGCCTGGGCAGTCATCGAGAAGGCGAGCATGGATGCGGTAAGAATGATGTATCGCATGATGTCCTCCTTTCAAGGTTGCGGCGATGCTGAAGGAGTCGTCAGCAAAAGACCTGTGTGAAATATCACCTTGGGCCGGTTGAGGCATCGCGATACCGCCACCAGCTGGCCAGCGCCGGACCGGAAAGGTTGTGCCACAGGCTGAATGCGGCTCCGGCGAGGGCCGCGGCCGGCGAGAAATGGGCCACGGCCAGCGCCACGGCCAGTCCCGAGTTCTGCATGCCGACCTCGATGGCCATGGCCCGGCGCCTGCGGCTGGAGAAGCCGGCATGACGCGCCGCCAGATAGCCGAGACTCAGGCCGGCGGCATTGAGCAGCACGACGGCCAGCAGCACGGGTGCGGCCAGCCGTGGCAGGCTGTCATGATTCAGGCCGATGATGACAGCCACGATCCAGACGATCATCAGCATCGAGGCCAGCGGCAGCCAGCCTTCAAGAAAGGCCTGCGGTGGCTGCCAGGCGCGACGGATCAGGATGCCGGCCAGCACCGGCAGCAGGATGATCTTGGCCACGCTGGCAAACAGTGCCAGCGGCTGAATGTCAATCCAGCTTGAGGCCAGAAGCCAGACCCAGAGCGGGGTCAGGACCGGCGCCAGCAGCGTGGAGGCCGAGGTCATCGCGACCGAAAGCGCCACGTCGCCCCGGGCCAGGAAGGTCACGACATTGGAGGCCGTGCCGCCGGGGGCTGCTCCGACGAGGATGACGCCGATGGCCAGTTCCGCAGGCAGCTCCAGCGCCAGGCAAAGCAGCCATGCGGCCAGCGGCATGATCAGGTATTGCAGGCAGATGCCGGTCACCAGCGGCCGGCCGGCATCCCTCAGGCTGCGGACATCGGCGGCCGAGAGCGTCAGCCCCATGCCGAGCATGATCAGCGCCAGCATCTCGGGGATCCAGCCGCGGCCTGCCGCTGCGGTTTCGGGAAACATCCAGCCCAGCCATCCCCCCAGAAGGATCCAGAGCGGAAAGGCGTACTGGATCGCCGACGTCATGCGAGGGATGAACCGGTGGCGATCTCTTCGAGCCTGCGCAGCTCGCGCAGCAGCGCCCTGCGGCGAAACAGCAGCGTGAAATGACCGCCTCCGTTCTGACGCCACAGATGCGCGGCCCGGATCCCGGCCATCAGCAGCGCGCGGACCCGGCGGGTATTGGCCTGCTGGCTCAAATGCTCGGTTTTGCCGCGCACGATGATGCGCGGCTTGAGCGTGCTCAGCGTTTCACCGTAAAGCTCGGCCACGGCGGCGATGACGCTGCTGTTCATCGCATCGCCGAAGTAATGATACTGTCTGGTGATCCGCTGCATGCCGGCGGCCAGTCGGGCCTGAACCTCTTCTTCTTTGGCCAGCCGTTTTTCCAGGCTCATCAGGCCGACGGCGTAACTCATCAGAACCTTGCCCCGGGGCAGATGTTCGCCGGCAAGCAGGCCGGCAGCCAGCCGCAGTCCCGTGCGCAGATGCTCGATGCCGCCATAGAGCCTGGCCGGATGGCCATGCGATTCGGCAAACAGGCTTGAGAGGCTGACACGGCTGTCCTCGGCATCGACCATCCCCTTGCGGGCAATGCCATCCACGAGATGGACGGCCTGGATCAGCGCGGCCAGCGCCACGGCCCGGCGGGCCATCGGCGTGTCCGGCAGGGGATTGGGTATGGATGCCTCGGAAGCTTTTTTCGCCTGCTGCATGCAGCTATGCTGGGCCCGGACCGGCCGGAGCTCAAGCGGAATCGCCGGCACCCATGTCCGGGAGTTGCTACTGGTGACACTGAGTCAATCAGCCCATGAAGCCCTGATGGAGAACGATGTCGAACGCAAGCTGGCCAGGGTCCGCGAGATCCAGCGGCGATGGCGTGACGGGGCGATCGAGATCGATCCCGCGGCCGGATGGCCGGCCGTGGACGCACCGGGGCGGCCGCCGCGTCCACAACTTGTGCCCGGCAGCCGTGTGCCCCGGCGCGGCGTGGCCACGCTCCGGGGGCGCGCCGCATTGATGCACGCGATCGCGCATATCGAGTTCAATGCCATCAATCTGGCGCTGGATGCCATGGTCCGCTTCGACTCGATGCCCGAGGACTATTACAGCGACTGGCTGAAGGTGGCCGCGGAGGAGGTCTACCATTTCGAGCTGGTGCGCGCGCATCTGCGGCATCTGGGCTTTGACTATGGCGACTTCCCGGCGCATTCGGGCCTGTGGGACATGTGCGCCCGCACCTCGGGCGATGTGCTGGCGCGCATGGCGCTGGTTCCGCGGGTGCTGGAGGCGCGAGGGCTGGACGTGACTCCCGGCATCCAGCGCCGGCTGCGTGATGCCGGCGATCATCATGCCGCACGACTTCTGGAGATCATTCTGCAGGACGAGATCGGCCATGTCTCGATCGGCAATCGCTGGTTCCGGCATGTCTGCGACGAACGGGGGCTTGAGCCGACGGAAACCTTCCGGGAGCTGCTGCGGCAACACTGCCCGAAAGGCCTGTTCGGGCCGTTCAACCTCGATGCCCGACGTCTGGCCGGCTTCAGTGAGGCAGAGCTTGCGTGGCTTGAGCGCTAGCCGGGCTTCAGTCGAGGAAATCCAGCACCTTGTCCAGGCCGCCCTCGTGGATCGCAAACGGCGCCTCGGCCACGACCTTCGGCTTGGCATGAAAGGCGATGCCCAGACCCGCCGCCCGGATCATCGGCAGATCGTTGGCGCCATCGCCGATGGCCACCGTCTGTGACATCGGGATGCCGTGAATCGCGGCCTGCTCGATCAGGCTTCTGCGCTTGGTCTCGGCATCGACGATGTCGCCGAGAATCTTTCCGGTGATCTTTCCATCGACGATCTCCAGCACATTGGAGCGCGTGAAATCCAGGCCGAGGCGCTGCTTGAGCCGGTCGGTGAAATAGGTGAAGCCGCCGGAGACGAGTCCGATCTTCCAGTCGTTCTGCTTCAGCGTGGCGATCAGCGTTTCGGCCCCTTCGGTCAGCCGGATGCAGTCGCGATAGACCTGATCCAGCACCGACGCATCCAGCCCGGAGAGCAGCTGCACGCGTTCGGTCAGCGAGGCGGCGAAATCCAGTTCGCCGCGCATCGCGCGCTCGGTGATCGCGGCGATCTGTTCCTTGATGCCGAGAAAGCCGGCAATCTCGTCGATGCATTCACAGGTGATCAGCGTGGAGTCCATGTCCATGAACAGCAGGCCGGGGCGTTTCAGGGTCGGTCGGGTCATGAGGTCGCATCCTTGATAAGCTCGTCGAGAAAGGCAATGCAGTCCCTGACCCCGTCCAGCGCATCACCGTTCGGGTTCAGCAGGGTCAGGTTGCCGTCCGGCGTCAGCCTGAATCGCTGGGGCTGCTGCTGCACGCGCAGCATCATGGCCGCCGGATCGATGGGGGATTCGGCGGTGAACTTCAGATGCAGGCCCTGCGGCGTGCGGCGGATGGCGGACAGACGCATGGCCTGCGCGCGCCAGCGCAGTCGCGCGGTCTCCAGGCAGTTGCGCGCCTCGGTCGGCATGCGGCCGAAGCGGTCGGTCATCTCCTCGAACAGCAGCGAGATCTGCTGATCGTCGCTGGCCCTGGCGATGCGGCGGTAGAGGTTCAGGCGCTCGCCCGGCTGCGGCACGTAATCCGGGGGCAGGATCGCGTTGATGCCCGGATGCAGATCCACCGGCACGGCTGTCTGCCGGGTCTCGCCCCGGGCCTCGGCCACGGCCTCGGAGAGCATCTCCATGTACAGATCCAGGCCGATCTCCTCGATCCGGCCGCTCTGCTCGGGGCCCAGCAGGTTGCCGGCGCCACGGATCTCCATATCCTGACGCGCCAGCAGAAAGCCGGCACCGAGCTCGGTATGCTCGGCAATGGCCTGCAGGCGTTCGCGCGCCACCGGCGTCATCGCGCGCGGATCGGGCGTGAACAGATAGGCATAGGCCTGGCGGTGGCTGCGGCCGACGCGGCCACGGATCTGGTGCAGCTGCGACAGCCCCAGCAGGTCGGCGCGTTCGACGATCAGCGTGTTGGCATTGGGGACGTCCAGGCCCGATTCGATGATCGTCGTGCAGACAAGGATGTGCAGCCGTCCTTCATAGAAGGCCAGCATCTGCCGGTCCAGTTCCGCCGGGCTCATCTGACCGTGGGCGATGCCGATCTCGGCCTCGGGGATATCCTCGCGCAGGCGGGCCGCGATGCGCTCGATGCTTTTCACATGATTGTGCAGATAATAGACCTGCCCGCCCCGATACAGCTCTCGCCGGATCGCCTCGTTGGCCAGATGCACATCGAAGGTGCTGACCATCGTGCGGATGGCCTCGCGCTCGGCGGGTGGTGTGCTGATGATGGAGACGCTGCGCAGACCCGACAGCGTCTGATGCAGGGTTCGCGGGATCGGCGTGGCCGTCAGCGTCAGCAGATCCACGCCGGCATGCAGGCTCTTGAGCTTCTGCTTGTGCTTGACCCCGAAGCGCTGCTCCTCATCGACGATGACCAGACCCAGATCGGCGAAGCGGAACGCATCGGAAAGCATGCGATGCGTGCCGACGAGGATGCGGATTTTGCCGCTGGCCAGCTCCTGGCTGATGCGCTCGGCCTCCCTTTTTCCCTGCAGGCGCGAGATCAGCGCCACCGGCAGATGCGTGCCGGCGAAGCGTTCGGAAAAGCTGTTGAAATGCTGATTGGCCAGCACCGTCGTCGGCGCCAGCACGGCCACCTGCCGGCCGGAGGCGGCGACGATGAAGGCCGCGCGCATCGCGACCTCGGTCTTGCCGAAACCGACATCGCCGCAGACCACGCGGTCCATCGGCACTTCGCGCTGGAAATCGCGCAGGATCGCGTCGATGGCCTCGGCCTGGTCGTCGGTCTCCTCGAACGGAAAGCGGGCGACGAATTCCTCGTAATCCTCCCGCAGCGCGCCTTCGAGTCGATAGGGCGGGCGGCGGCTGTGGCTGCGCCTGGCCTCGATCTCGATCAGTTCGTTCGCCATGGAAAGCAGGTCGCGGCGGACCCGCTCGCGCGTGCGCTTCCACTTGTCGCTGCCGAGCTTGTTCAGCGCTGGCGCTTCCTCGCCGGTATAGCGGTGCAGCCGCCCCAGATCCTCCACCGGCACATAGACGCAGGCCTGATCGGCATATTCGATCTTCAGGAAGTCGGCGAGCTCGTCCCCGTCGGCGATGGTTTCCAGACCCTGATAGCGGCCGATGCCGTGATCCTCGTGCACGACCGGATCCCCCGGTGTCAGCTCGGCCAGCGAGGCGAAGACATCGGCGCGCAGCACGGTGCTGCGTCGGGAGCGTTTGCGCGGCAGGCGCTGGCCGAGCAGTTCGCGTCCGGTCAATAGCATGATTCGCTGCTGATCCAGACAGAACCCCCGATCCAGGTAGCCGATGCTGCCGGCCAGCTGGTGCCTGCCATCGATCTCCCGGGTGACGGGGACATCCTCGGGACTCCGGTCCAGCGCCTCGATCATGCGCTCCAGCTGTCCGTGGCCATGGGCGATCAGCCGCAGTCGCCAGCCGTCTTCGAGGCGTTCTTCGAGGATGCTTCTCAGCGCATGCAGCGGCCGCGGATCGGCGGTGAGATCCTCCAGCGACGGGGCCGGGGACAGGGTTTCGGCCGCAGGCAGCGGGGTCGCACCGATCGGCGTGTCAATCGCATAGAGCTCCTGCGGGCTGATGCTGGGCTCGCTTGCGGCGCGCACCATGTCGAACTGCCCGCGAACCTGCTCGCCAAACCCCTCCCGACGCTGTTCGATGTCCTCCGGGGCCAGCACCTCGGTGGTTTCCGGCAGATAGTCGGCCAGCCTTGCCGTTTTTTCATAGGCCAGCGGCAGCAGCGCCTCGATGCCGGGATGCGGACGACCATGCAGCACGGCATCGAGCATCGGATGCCTGCGCAGGTGCGGAAAGCGGGCGCGGAAGGCGGCCGCGAATGTTTCGATGCCGGGAGGATCGAGAATGACCTCGCGCACCGGCACCGAGACGAAGGATTCCAGTTCCTCTTCCGAACGCTGGGTTTCCGGATCGAAGCGGCGGATCGATTCGAGCTCGTCGCCGAACAGATCCAGCCTTAGCGGCTTTTCCTCGGTGGCCGGCCAGATGTCCAGCAGGCCGCCGCGCGCGGCAAATTCGCCCGGCGCGAGCACGCGCTCGCTGGCCAGCATGCCCGCCTGCGCCAGACGCCGCTTCAGTTCGCCGAGGTCCAGCGCCATGCCGCGCTCAAGCTGCCAGACATGCGCGGCCACCGAGGCCGGCGGCGCGATGCGCTGAAGCCAGGCCGGCAGCGCCGTGATCAGCAGCCCGGACGGATTCGGGGTGTTCAGCAGCCGGGCCAGTGTCGCAAAGCGTTCGCCGACGATGCCGTGATGCGGGCTGACGCGATCATAGGGCAGCACCTCCCAGGCCGGGAAGCGCCACAGAAGCTGCGGGTCCGTGCCCAGAAAGAAACCCAGTTCCTCGGCCAGCTGGCGGTAGCTGCGCAGATCCGGACAGATCCACACGGCCAGGCGTCCTTCGGCCATGCACCGGCGGGCCATCCCGGCCAGGCGCCAGGCCAGACCCAGGGGTGTTTCAGCTTGCTGGGAAGGCTTGTTCATCGGGCGCGCATGCTGC
>CAZDLB010000080.1:3278-8203 GCA_964505995.1 uncultured Zetaproteobacteria bacterium | reverse complement strand
ATCGCCGCCTCGATGGCCGCCGCCATGTCCCGCCGGACGGCCTCATCCTTCGATTCCTTCCTAAGAGCATACATCACCGCCGTCTTCAGCCCCGAGAAACTGAAGTCCAGATCGTCCCGGTTCAGCATCGGCCGCGGCAGCCTGAAGCGATCGGCATCGCCGCCCTCGGCCAGTCGCGCGATCGCAGGGCCGCCCGGATACGGCAGTTCGAGCAGGCGCGCGGTCTTGTCGAAGCATTCGCCCGCGGCATCGTCGAGCGTGCGCCCGATGACGCGGTATGCCCCGATGCGATCCACGCGCACCAGCATCGTATGGCCGCCGGAGACCAGCAGGGTCACGAACGGAAACGGCGGCAGCTCACCGGTCAGCCCCGGCGCCAGCAGATGCCCCTCCATGTGGTGCACCGGCAGCACCGGCAGCCCGTACGACAATCCGGCGGCCTTGGCATAGCTGACACCGACCAGCAAAGCTCCCATCAGCCCGGGACCGGCCGTCACGGCAATCGCGTCCAGATCCTGCCAGCGGCAGCCTGAGGCCCGCAGTACCTCGTCGACCATCGGCGGCAGAAGCTGAAGATGCGCGCGTGAGGCGATCTCGGGCACCACGCCGCCATAGCGCGCATGCGTTTCGATCTGGCTGGCCACCTGCTCGGCCAGCACCTCCGCCCTTTCACCGGCTCCGCGAACGACGGCCGCCGCCGTCTCGTCGCATGAGGTTTCGATTCCCAGAACGATCATCCTTTCTCCTTGTCTGTTGCAGCCGGCTCAGTCCCGCAGCCGGTCCTCCTCCCCATGCCGCTCGAAACGGGCCGCATCGGCCGGTTTCAGCCTGACCCGCATGCGCAAGTGGCCGTCTTTCTGACTCGCCGAAATCACCTCGCCATGCTCGTAGCAGAAGGCCCGCGCGCGGCCATCGGCCAGCGCCAGCTTCAGCTCCATTTCCCGCATGCCCTCCCCCAGCCACTCGGAAAGCAGGCGCCTCAGTTCATCCAGGCCCTGCCCGGTCAGCGCCGAAACCGCAATGCGGCTCTGATCGATGCTCTCGCCCAGATGCGATTGCAGCTCCGGCTTCAGATCGGCCTTGTTCAGCACCTCAAGCACCGGCGGCGCCGCATCGCCGACCAGCCCGAGCTGCTCCAGCGTCTGCTCGACGACTTTGCCCTGCTCGGCAAACATCGGATCGGCCGCATCGCGAACATGCAGGATCAGATCCGCCTCGACCACCTCCTCCAGCGTCGCGCGAAAGGCCTCCACCAGCTCGTGCGGCAGCTCCTGCACGAAGCCCACGGTATCGGAAAGCATCAGCCGTCCGCTCGGCAGCGTCAGCTGCCTCAGCGTCGGATCCAGCGTCGCAAAGAGCTGATCGGCGGCATGAACCTCGGCCTCGGTCAGCCGATTGAACAGCGTCGACTTGCCGGCATTCGTATATCCCACGAGCGCCACCGTCGGCAGCGCCTTGCGCTTGCGACCGGCCCGTTGCGTGGCGCGCATGCGCCGCACCTTCTCCAGCTCCGCTTCCAGCGAACGGATGCGGGTACGTATCATGCGCCGGTCCAGCTCGATCTGGCGCTCGCCCGGACCACCCATGAAGCCGTAGCCGCCGCGCTGCCGCTCCAGATGCGTCCAGCTGCGCACCAGACGTCCAAGCTGATAGTTCAGACTGGCCAGCTCGACCTGCAGCACACCCTCGCGCGTGCGCGCCCGCGAGGCGAAGATCTCCAGGATCAGCCCGGTCCGGTCCACGACCTTCGCCTGCCAGTCCTTTTCCAGATTGCGCTGCTGCACCGGCGTCAGCGGGTGATCGACGAAGACCACGTCGGCTTCCAGCGCCTGCACCTGGTCGCCGACCGCCTTGATCTGCCCCCGGCCGAACAGGGTTCCGGCCAGGGGCCGGCGAACCGGGAAGCGCAGCGAGGCCGCAAGGCGGCATTGGCTGGCTTCGACGAGCCGATCGAACTCCTCCGCGCGGGAGCGCCAGGCCTGCTCGGAAAGACGCCGTGCATGAAGCTCCGGATGCACGCTGATCGCGATATCCCTCGGCTCGGCGGTGGACCAGGCTTCAGCCATGAACCGTCTCCGCCTTCAACGCCGCCAGAATTTCGGGCCGCAGGGCTGACGCCTCGCCGTGAACGGCCGCCGGCGTCTGATGGCGAAACCAGGTGGACTGTCGCTTCGCATAGCGGCGCGTCGCAACGATCCCCTGCTCCACCGCCTCATCAAGCGGACATTCACCCCGCACATACCGCAGCAGTTGCCGGTATCCGACCGCCCGAGCGGCCGGATGCGTGTCCGGCAGATGCAGCGAATCCAGCCAGCGTACCTCCTCCAGCCATCCCCGGTCCAGCATCGCCCGGAAACGATCGGCCAGTCGCGACCTCAATGCCGGCCGATCCAGCTCCAGCACATAAACCGGGCAATCGATGCCCACCGGCTGCCGGCCCGCGGCCTGCCACTCGCTCAACGGCCGGCCGCTGCTGCGGAATACCCCGAGAGCCCGCAGGATCCGCTGGCCATCTCCCGGCTTGAGCCGCTCGGCCATGGCCGGATCGCAACGCCGCAGAAGCTCGTGCAGATAAGCGGTGCCCCGGCTCCGCTGCAGATGCAAGAGCTCCTCGCGCACCTGTGGATCCTCGTCGGGAATATCGGCAAGGCCTTCCAGCAGCGCCTTCAGATACAGCCCCGTGCCGCCAACGATCAGCGGCACCCGGCCGGCGGCATTTTCTGCCGCAATGATCCGCGCCGCATGCCTGGCCCAGGCCGCGGCCGAAAACTGTTCCGGAAGCTCGCAGCAGTCGATCAGATGATGGCGAACCCGCCGACGCTCCTTAAGCGTCGGCTTCGCCGTGCCGATGTCCAGATGCTTATAGACCTGCATCGAATCACAGCTGATGATGCTCGTTGCCCCATCAAGCTCGCCGATCAGCCGCATGGCCAGCGCGGATTTGCCGGTGCCGGTCGCGCCCATCAGCGCCACGGCCTTCAGGCCCGGGCTCACGATTCCGGCTTGCCGGTACGCATCATTTCCAGCTCCTCGACCATGCGCCGCACCTGCATGTCCGCCTCTTCATCCTCCATGATCTTCGTGTCCTCGCGCACGAAGAAACGCACGGCCAGCATCCAGAAGGGGCTGAGCATCAGACTCAAAGCAATCACGGCAATGGCCATCTGGTGACCGGCCACGTCCAGCAGGCCGATGGAAACGCCGAGCGAGGCCAGCAGGAAGGACAGCTCACCGATCTGGCTGAGCAGGCCGCCGGTCAGCAGCGCCATCTTCCAGGTTTCACCCAGGGTGCGCAGCACCAGGGCGTTGATGCCCGAGTTCAGCACGAAGACGGCCAGCGTCACCAGCGCGACAAAGCCCATGTTGCCGAGGATGAACGGGATATCCACCAGCATGCCGACCGACATGAAGAAGATCGCGACAAAGACAACGTACAGCGAGCGCAGATGTTCCTCGACCCATTCATGCTGATCCGAGGCATTCAGGATCATGCCGGCGAGAAACGCGCCAAAGGGGGCGGAAAGCCCGATCCACGAGGTCAGCGCGGCCGAGGAGAAGCACAGCAGAAGCCCCATCATGATCTTGCGATCGAGCGTCAGCTTCAGGCTGTCCGGGATATGCCAGCCGGGCCTGTTCATCAGCCAGAAGGCCAGCGCCACCAGCACGATCCCGCCGATCACCTGCACGGCCACCTGCTGCATCGACACCTCGCCCTCGCCAAGCATGCCGAGGATGATCATGATCGGCACGATGGCCATGTCCTGCATCAGCAGTACGCCCAGCGCGTTCTGGCCGAACGGGGTGTTCAGCTCGCCGGAATCCTTGAGCATCGTCAGCACCACGGCCGTCGAGCTCATGCTGATGATGAAGCCGAACAGCAGTCCGGCCTGCCAGGGCCAGCCGAAGAGCCAGGATGCAAGCGAACAGGCGGCGACACTGAGTGCCATCTGCGCCAGCGTTCCCAGAACCGCAATGCGCCAGCCCGCAATCAGCCGCGGCAGCGAGACCTCCATGCCGATGAAGAACAGCAGCATGATCACGCCGATCTCGCCGACATGGCGCAGCAGCTCCTCATCCTCGATCAGACCCAGCCCGGAAGGCCCGGCGACGATGCCGGTGACGATATAGGCGACCGCAGCCGGCACACCGAAATAGCGCAGCACATAGGCCAGCGACATCGCGCAGCCGACAACGGCGACGATGGCCAGCAACACGGCATTCATATCCATGGCGGCATGCTATCCGGAACTCGGAAAAATCCCATGGGGCAGAGCCTCCGGCGCCCGCAGACCCCGCTATTCCTTGCGGCCGAACAGCCGGTCCAGTTCATGCAGGGAAAGGCGGACATAGGTTGGCCGCCCATGGTTGCACTGCGCGATGTTCGGGGTGCGCTCCATCTCGCGCAACAGCGCATTCTGCTCTTCCAGCGACATCAGCCTTCCAGCCTTGATCGAGCCCTTGCAGGCCCGGTTTCCCAGCCAGCGTTCCAGAATCCGGCCCAGGCCGCTGGCTCCGGCCTCCGTAGGTCCGCCCAGCAGCATGCAGGAGCCGATCAGCTCCTCCAAGAGCGGCCTCGGGGCTTCATCGACCAGCATCGCCGGCACCGCCTGGATCGTCAGCCTCTCTCCCTGAAGCGCCAGTTCGAATCCGAAATCGCTTACCTGTTCCACATGATCGGCAAGCCAGGCCAGCATCGCCTCCTCGCCGGCCTCGACAAGATTCCACGAAACCGGCGTCAACAGCGGCTGCGACCGGATCCGGCCTGCGCCCAGCTGGGCCTTCAGTTTCTCGAACGTGATGCGCTCGTGCGCCGCATGCTGATCCACAAGCATCACGCCATCGGCGGTCTGGGTCAGGATGAAACAGCGATGGATCTGCGTCAGCGCCTGGCCCAGGTCCAGCTTTCCCTCCCGGGGCGCATCCTG
>CAZDLB010000080.1:0-3178 GCA_964505995.1 uncultured Zetaproteobacteria bacterium | reverse complement strand
GGCAGCGACCGCTGCATCGACTCCAGGGCCTGACGCGTGGGCGCGGAGGAAACGGTCTGCCCCATGCGCTCGATCGCCGCGCGGATGCAGGCCACGATGCCGGCGCGCACCGTCTGCGGCGAACGGAAGCGCACCTCGCGCTTGGCCGGGTGTACATTCACATCCACCTCGGCCGGATCCATGTCGATGAACAGCACGACCACCGGATAGCGATCATGAAACATGACATCGCGATAGGCCGCGCGCACGGCCGCGATCAACTGCTTGTCGCGGATCACGCGCCCATTGAGCAGGAAATACATGCGCGAGGAATCCCGATGATGGAATGTCGGCAGACCAAGATGGCCGCGCAGGCGAATGCCCTCATGCTCAAGCTCCTGCTCGATGCTGTTGGCCGCAAACTCCTCGCCCATCAGCGCCCGGACACGGTCCGCCGGGGCCTGGGCCGGAAGATCGAGGCGGGAACGGCCGTCGAGCAGCAGCTTCATCGAAATATTCGCGTGCGCCAGAGCAAGGCCGCGCATGCTTTCGACGATGGCCGCCTCCTCGGTGCGATCGGTCCGCAGAAAGCGAAGGCGCGCCGGCGTGTTCATGAACAGGTCCAGCACCTCGATGCGCGTGCCGCGCCGCGGCGGCGCAGGCCTGATCTGCGGCTCGCCGCCGCCCTCGACGCGCACCTCGATCCCGGCCTCCCCGGCCAAGGCCGTATGCATGCGCAGGCGCGATACCGATGCGATGGACGGCAGCGCCTCGCCGCGAAAGCCATGCGAGGCGATACGGTGCAGATCCTCGGACGAAGCGATCTTGCTCGTGGCATGGCGCTTCAGCGACAGCAGCGCATCCTGTTCATGCATGCCGCAGCCGTTGTCCTCGACCTCGATGCGCTTGCGGCCGGCCTTCTCGATGCGGACGACGATCGTGTCCGCGCCCGCATCCAGACTGTTCTCGACCAGCTCCTTGACGACCGAGGCCGGCCGCTCGACGACCTCGCCGGCGGCGATCTGGTTGGCCACCTGCGGTGGCAGCACATGAATGACGGGATGATGCAAGGATCAGCCTATCTGCTTCGGAACGGGCAGGCTCAGGCCGGTGGAGTTGCGCATCAACAGCTGCTTGATCGCGCCGGCATTGCCGAACAGCCGCATGCCGCTGCCGCGCAGCCAGGCCAGCCCCGGCAGCCGGCCGGTGAACAGCCGGTGGAATCCCTCCATCGCCCCCATGACCGCCAGCACATCGGGAAGTCGCTGCTTCATGTAGCGCGAAAGCACATCCATCCCGCCCCAGTCCTCGTCAAAGCGACGGGCATCGACGATCTCCTGCGCCAGCACCATCGCATCGCGCAGCCCCAGATTGACCCCGAGTCCGGCCAGCGGGTGAATCGTATGCGCCGCATCGCCAATCAGCGCCAGCCTCGGCCGCACCAGATGCCGGGCCAGCTGCGCGCGCAGCGGAAAGGCGGCTCGCTCCCCGACCTCGAGGATGCGGCCCAGAACCGGGCCGAAGGTGCGGTTCAGTGCGGCCAGAAACGCCTGATCCTGCATGTCCATCAGCCGCCCGGCCTCGCCGTCCTCGCAGCTCCAGACGATCGAGCACAGGCCCTCGGTCATCGGCAGTACGGCCAGCGGCCCGGTCGGAAGGAAGCGCTGAAAGGCCACATCGCCATGAAACCGTTCCGGACGGATCGTGGCCACGATGCCCTGCTGATGATAATCCCGCACATGGCAGTCAATGCCGGCCTGCTGGCGCAGCCAGGAGCGCGCGCCGTCGGCGCCGACAATCAATGGCGCGGCCAGCCGGCGACCATCCCGGAGTTCCACGCGCACGTCCTCCTCCCGCCAGTCCACCGAGGCGATCTCGGCCGGGGCGCAGTATTCGAAGCCTTCGGCCTCCTCCAGAGCACGATGCATCGCGCCGGTCATGCGCGAGTTCTCGACCAGATAGCCGAGCGCCTCGACACCGATCTCGGCCGCATCGAAGCGGATGCCGCCCGGATGCTGATCATCCCAGATGCGCATCGCCCGCATCGGCGAGGCATGCGCCTGCAGATGCGGCCAGACTCCAAGCCCCTTCAGGATCTCGACGTTGCCGCGCACGATGGCTGAAACCCGGCAGTCCCGTCCCAGCGACTTGCGAACGGGCGCCTCGCCGCGCTCGATCAGCGTCACCTTCATGCCAGTGTCCTTCAGCGCGCAGGCCAGGCCAAGACCGACCATGCCTCCGCCAACTATCAGCACATCGGCTCGATCATGCCAGTCACGCATCGCTCCTCCATTCATGCCGCATCCACTCCGGTTCGCTGCGCCAGTCCCGCGGCATGCATCAAGAGCGGGCGCTTCAGTCCCGGCCAGGACTGCATCAGATCCAGACCGAGACCACGCAGCCAGCGGATGCCGGGCCACTGCAGGCCAAAACCATCCACCATGGATTCGGTGAAGCCGGCCACGGCCAGCACATCCAGACGTCGTTTCTCGGCGTAGGCCTGCATCACGATAGGCTGGCCCGGATCGCGACGGGCCAGCTCCGAGTCCAGCACGCCCTGCAGCACCTCCACATCCCGCAGGCCCAGATTCATGCCCTGGCCGGCCACCGGATGGATGGTATGGGCCGCATTGCCGATCAGCGCCAGGCGCGGACGGGAAAAATGCTCGGCCACCGTCAGTTCCAGCGGATAGGCGGCACGCGGCGAGGTTTCCAGCATGTCGCCAGCCGCCTCGATCAGATCCGGGCCTGCGGCGCGCCGCAGCGCGGCCAGAAAGGCCTCATCCGGCATCTCCAGAAGCTGCGTGGCCTCGGCGGGAGGCACGGCCCAGACGATCGAGAAGCGGCCATCGGCCAGCGGCAGAAAGGCCAGAGGGCCGGCGGGCCGGAAACATTCATAGGCCACCTGCCCGTGCGGCTTGGCGGCGCGCACGGAGGCGACGATGCCGAAGCGGTTGTAGTCCCAGCCCCGCGTGCCGATGCCGGCCATGCGGCGCACGCTGCTGTTCGTGCCATCGGCGCCGACGAGAAGCGAGGCGCGCACCTCAACGCGTTCATCGTTTTTCTGGAAGCTTGCGCGCACGGCATCACGGCCCTCTGCCGGCAGGCTCAGCTCGGAAAGCTGCGCCGGCATCACGATCGTCACATTCGATGCCTCAAGACGCGCGTACAGCGGCGCCAGAAGATCCCCCATCTCGAC
>CAZDLB010000079.1:0-8543 GCA_964505995.1 uncultured Zetaproteobacteria bacterium | reverse complement strand
CGGAACCACCGGCCAGAATGATGCCCTTCATGCCTGGTACCCCCCTTGCCAGACGTTGTATCTGTTCATGCGCCGATGATCCCCCGGGCTCGAAGATAGTCAACCACCTGATCCACGCAGACACTCAGCTCATCCGCGCCGGTATTGATGTGAATCTCCGGCGCCTCGGGCGCCTCATAGGGCGAGGAAACACCGGTGAAATCCGGGATCTCGCCGGCCCGCGCGCGTCTGTAGAGGCCCTTGACGTCGCGCGCCTCGCAGACCTCAAGCGGCGTGTCGCAGAACACCTCGATGAAATCCGTCCCATTGATCTTTCGCACGCGCTCCCGATCGGCCCGGAAGGGCGAGATGAAGGCCGTCAGCGTCAGGATGCCGGCCTCGACGAACAGATGCGCAACCTCGCCGACCCGGCGGATGTTCTCGACCCGGTCCGCATCCGAGAATCCCAGATCGCCGCACAGGCCATGGCGCACGTTGTCGCCATCGATGACAAAGGTGCGGCAGCCCATCCCGAACAGCCGCTCCTCGACCGCATGCGCCAGCGTGGACTTGCCGGCACCGGAAAGTCCGGTGAACCACAGCAGCGCGCCCTTGTGGCCGTTGAGCTTCTCGCGCATCTCGCGCGTCACCTGCGCCGGATGCCAGACGACATTGCTGCTTTTCAGTTTGCTCATCTCGATCCTCCCCGCTTCCATGTCGTTCCCCCGGCCCCATCCTCCAGGATGATGCCCTCGGCCGCGAGCTGGTCACGGATCGCATCGGCACGCGCGAAATCGCGCTTCTTGCGGGCCTCGTTGCGCTCGGCGATCAGCGCCTCGATCCTCTGCGCATCGGCATCCCCGCCCCGGAACCAGGCTTCGGGGTTCTGCTGCACGACGCCGAGGATCTCCGTCATCGCGCGAAACCGCTCGATCGCGGCCTTCGGCACGCGGCCGGCATTGAGTTCGCGGTTGATCTCGCGCGAGGTGTCGAACAGCGCCGCAAGCGCCGCCGGCGTATTGAAGTCATCGTTCATCGCCGCGACAAAGGCCTCGGGCAGATGCTGATAGTCGGCCCGCTCATCCAGCCCCTCGATGCGCCTGGCGGTTTCATACAGCCGCTCCAGCCCGGCCTTCGCCGCATCCAGCGCCGCGTCGGAGAAATCCAGCGGCGAGCGATAATGCGTGCCGAGCATGAACATGCGCAGCACCTCCGGGTGATAGCGCGCCGTGATCTCGCGGATAGTGAAGAAGTTGCCCAGCGACTTGCTCATCTTCTCGGCGTTGATGTTGACGAAGCCGTTATGCAGCCAGTAGCGCGCGAAGCCGCCGTGATTCGCGGCCTTCGCCTGCGCGATCTCATTCTCGTGATGCGGAAACTTCAGATCCATGCCGCCGCCATGGATATCGAAGCTGTCGCCGAGATGCTCGCAGCTCATCGCCGAACATTCGATGTGCCAGCCGGGCCTTCCCGCCCCCCAGGGCGAATCCCAGGCCGGCTCACCGGGCTTGGCGAGTTTCCACAGCACGAAATCCAGCGGATCGCGCTTGCCCTGATCCACCTCCACCCGGCTTCCCGCCTCCAGCTCGTCGATGTTCTTGCCGGAGAGCCGGCCGTATTCGGGAAAGCTGCGCACCGCATACAGCACATCGCCCGACGCGCCGACATAGGCATGCCCCTGATCCATCAGCGCCCGGATCATCGCGATCATCGCGTCCATGTGCCGTGTGGCGCGCGGCTCATGGCTGGGCCGCAGACAGCCGAGCGCATCGGCATCCTCATGGAAGGCGGCGATCATCTCCTCGGTCAGATCCTCGATCGCGATGCCGCGCTCGTTGGCGCGCGCGATGATCTTGTCATCGACATCGGTGAAGTTGCGCACGTAATCGACCGCGAAACCGAGCTCGATGAGCCAGCGGTAGATGACATCGAAAACGACCATCACGCGCGCATGACCGACATGGCAATAGTCATAGACGGTAACACCGCAGACATACATGCCGACCTGCCCGGGCACGCGCGGCTCGAAGGCCTCCTTGCGCCGTGTCAGGCTGTTGTAGACATAAAGCTGATCCTTCCCGCGGCTCATAGCTGCTCCTGTACGTTTTCAATCCGCGCCGCCACGCCTTCGCGGCCAAGGTAAGCTACTACAGCGCTCATCTCCGGCCCATGGGTCATGCCGGTCAGCGCCACGCGCAGGGGCAGGAACAGCGCCCTGCCCGCGCAACCCGTTTCCTCCCGGATGCAGGCGGTCCAGGCCTTCCAGTCCGCCGAATCCAGATTTCGCCAGCATTGCAGCGCCGCCGCATAGAACGAAGCCCCGGCCTCGCGCGCGATCGCCAGCGCCTCCAGTGCCAGCGGCGCATCGGCTTGCAGCAGGCGGACAAAGGCGGCGGCATCCTGAACCCGCTGAAGATTCGGGCGCACAAGCTCCACGAAGGCCGCGTCGGTATCGGGAAGATGCTCGCGCACCATCGCCAGCAGGCGATCACCCGGAAGCGCATGCAGCAATCGCGCATGCCAGCGCCACATCTCCTCATCCGACCAGCGCACGGCACTGGTGGACACCTGTCCGGCATCGAAGGCCGACAGCAGATCCTTCATCGCCAGCGCATCCTCATCGATGTTCGGATGCCCCAGCCGGACCATGGCCTGGATCAGCGCCTCGGGCAGCAGCCCGGCGCCTCTAAGCTCGGCCACGCTATGGCTGCCGCTGCGCTTGGAAAGCTTGGCGCCGTCCTGTCCGAGCAGCAAGCCGTGATGCAGATACACCGGGGGACGGTGTCCCAGCTTCTGCAACAGCCAGACCTGATAGGCCGAGTTCGTCAGATGATCGTCACCGCGCAGCACATGCGTGATGCCATCCAGCGTATCGTCCACGGCATTCGGCAGCAGGAAGGTGAAGCTGCCGTCGGATCGCACGATCACCGGATCGTCGAGATCGGCCAGCCGGAAGACGACGTCACCCCGCAGGGCATCGTGCACCCTCACCTCACCGGCATCGGCATGCACGGCCAGCCGCCAGACAAAGGGCTCGTCCTTCGCCCTGGATTCGGCCTCTTTTGCCGACAGATTCCGGCAGCGGCCCTGATATCGGGGCGGCAGACCGCGCGAGGTCGCCAGCCTGCGATCGAGATGCAGCTGCGATTCGCTGCAGAAACAGCGGTAGGCCAGCCCGTCGGCGGCGAGTCGCTCCAGCGCCTGGCGATGCTGCTCGGCGTGCGCGGACTGGAAACGCGCCTCGCCGTCCCAGTCCAGCCCCAGCCATCGCAGATCCTCCTGGATGGCCCGGATATATTCCTCGCGGGAGCGGTCGCGATCGGTATCCTCAAAACGCAGCAGAAAGCGGCCGCGATGCCGGCGCGCATAGAGCCAGTTCAACAGCGCCGTGCGCACATTGCCCAGATGCAGCAGCCCTGTCGGACTGGGTGCGAAGCGGGTCACGACCTCAGTCATGGCTGGCTGCCGCCTTCGTCATGCTTCTCCTCCGGCATGATGAGCATGAACTCATCGCGATGCACATAGCCAAGCTCCCGGTGAACGAGTTCCTCCAGCGCCTCGGGATCGTTGCGCAGCTCAAGGATGCGCTCGGCCAGCCTTTCCCGCTCGGCCTTCAGCTGCGCAACCTCCTGACGCAGCTGCTCGAGCTTCTGCGCCTCCTGACGGTAGACCAGATAGCCGTGATCCGAGAAGATCAGGCTCCAGGCCATGTAGCCGACGGCACCCAGGCCGGCGAGCCCCAGCAGGACGCGCACGGCCCGCACTACGATCGCCCCGCAATCAGCTCCGCTGGAAGGCGGAGCGGCCCGCATAGCGGGCCTGCGAACCGAGCTCCTCCTCGATGCGCAGCAGCTGATTGTACTTGGCCATGCGATCCGAACGCGAGGCCGAGCCGGACTTGATCTGGCCGCATTCCATGCCGACGGCCAGATCGGCGATCGTGTAATCCTCGGTCTCGCCGGAGCGATGGCTCATCATCGTGTGATAGCCGTTATTCTTGGCCAGTTCCACGGCGCGATAGGTCTCGGTCAGCGTGCCGATCTGGTTGACCTTCACGAGCAACGCATTGGCGATCCCCTTCTCGATGCCCTGCTGCAGGATCTCGGGATTGGTCACGAACAGATCGTCGCCGACGAGCTGCACCTTGCCGCCCAGCCGCTCGGTCAAAGCCTTCCAGCCGTCCCAGTCGCCCTCATCCAGGCCATCCTCGACGGACACGATCGGATAGGCGCTGCACAGCTTCTCGATCCAGTCGATCATGCCGTCCGCATCGAGTTCGCGGTTCTCGCTGGCAAGCCGGTATTTGCCGTCCTTGTAGAACTCGCTGGCGGCGATATCCATGCACAGCACGATATCCTCGCCGGCCTTCAGCCCGGCCAGCTCGATCGCGGTCATGATCTGCTCCAGGCCCGCCTCGTTGGACTTCAGGCTCGGCGCAAAGCCGCCCTCGTCACCGACCGCGACGCTGTAGCCACCCTTCTGCAGCACGTCCTTGAGCGCGTGGAACACGGCCACGCCCATCTCCAGCGCCTGACCGAAGGAATCCGCGCCCACCGGCGCGATCATGTATTCCTGCACGTCCATGTTGTTGTCGGCATGCGCGCCGCCGTTGATCACGTTCATGCACGGCACCGGCAGAAGATGCGCGCCGACGCCGCCGATGTAGCGATACAGCGGCTGGTGCGTCTCACGCGCCGCGGCCTTGGCCACGGCCAGCGACACGGCCAGGATCGCATTGGCACCCAGCCTGGCCTTGTTCGGCGTACCGTCCAGCTCAATCAGCTTCGTGTCGATCTCGATCTGCTTGAGCCCTTCCATGCCGAGGATCGCATCGCGGATCTCGCCATTGACATTGGCCACGGCCTTGCGCACGCCGCGCCCATACACGCGGGAGCCGCCATCGCGCAGCTCCACGGCCTCGCGCGCACCGGTGCTGGCGCCGCTGGGCACCGAGGCCCGGCCGAAGGCCCGGGAGGCCAGACGCACGTCCACCTCCACCGTCGGATTGCCGCGCGAATCAAAGATTTCCCGGCCATGTACATAGATGATCTCACTCACTTCCTGCTCCTGTTTCCGGCACCCTGCCGGACATTCTTTCTTTTGTATGAATCCCTAAAGCTGTTTGGCGACCGCATCCAGCTGCCTCAGACGCAGCAGCAGCGGTTCCAGGTCCTGCATCGCCAGCGAATTCGGCCCGTCGGACAGCGCCCGGTCCGGATCCGGATGCACCTCCATGAACAGCGCCGCGACACCGACTGCCACGGCCGCGCGCGCCAGGCCCGGCACGAACTCGCGGTTGCCGCCGGTCGCGCCGCCAAGCCCGCCCGGCTGCTGCACCGAATGCGTCGCATCATAGACGACCGGCGCGCCGAATTCGCGCATCACCATCAGCGAGCGCATATCCGATACCAGATTGTTGTAGCCGAAGCTCGCACCGCGCTCGCAGAGCATGATGTCGTCATTGCCGGCGGCCCGCGCCTTGTCCAGCACATGCTTCATGTCCCATGGCGCCAGAAACTGCCCCTTCTTGATGTTCACCGGCCTGCCCGCCGCCGCGACGGCCTGGATGAAATCCGTCTGCCGGCAAAGAAAGGCGGGCGTCTGCAGGATATCGGCCACCTCGGCCACGGGAGCCGCCTGCTCCGGCGCATGCACATCGGTGATCACCGGCATGCCGGTTTCCCGCTTCACGCGCTCGAGAATGCGCAGGCCCTCCTCCAGCCCCGGACCCCGGAAGCCATCCTTGCTGGTGCGATTGGCCTTGTCGAAGCTGGACTTGAACACGACCGGCACCCCACAGCGCCCGGCGATCTCACGGATCGATGCGGCCGCGCGCAGCGTGAAATCCTCCGACTCGATGACGCAGGGGCCGGCCAGCAGCACCAGCGGCAGATCGTTGCCGATGGCCAGATCGGCGATGCGGATCACATGCTGGCTCATGCCTGTTCCGACTGCTTCCTGGCCGCGCCAACAAAGGCCGCGAACAGCGGATGCGGCGCATAGGGCCTGGAGAGAAACTCCGGATGAAACTGGCAGGCGACAAACCATGGATGATCCCGGACCTCGACGATCTCGACCAGCGAATCATCCGGCAGCGTGCCGGAGATCACGAGCCCCGCGGCCTCCAGACGTTCGCGATAGGTGTTGTTGAACTCGTAGCGATGCCGGTGACGCTCGCGGATCTCGTCGCAGCCATAGGCAGCATGTGCATGCGTGCCCGGAATCAGCCGGCAGGGATAGCCGCCGAGGCGCATCGTACCGCCGAGATCGGAATCGGCCGAACGCTGCACGCGCGCGCCATCCTTCTCCCATTCCGTCATCAGCGCGATGACCGGGTCCTCGGCGCGCTCGTCGAACTCGCTGCTGTTGGCCTTCTCGAGCCCCGCGACATGGCGCGCA
Source organism: uncultured Zetaproteobacteria bacterium (assembly GCA_964505995.1). Lineage (GTDB taxonomy): Bacteria > Pseudomonadota > Zetaproteobacteria > Mariprofundales > Mariprofundaceae > JAJRVH01. Next base: position 2,165 of record CAZDLB010000079.1, on the reverse strand, counting down.
AATTCAACGACGGCCAGTTGCATGCCCAGGCAGATGCCGAGGAACGGGATGCGATGCTCGCGCGCATACTGGATGGCCAGCATCTTGCCCTCGGTGCCGCGCTCGCCGAAACCGCCCGGCACGAGAATGCCGTCCATGCCAACCAGCGCATCGGTGCCGTTCCTCTCCAGCGATTCGGCATCGATGTATTCGATGGCCACGCGCACGCCATTGGCCATGCCGCCGTGGAACAGCGCCTCGTTGATGGACTTGTAGGCATCGGTCAGCTCCACATACTTGCCAACCATCGCGATCTTCACGACCTTCTCGGGCGTGCGGATCTTCTCGCAGATAGCCTCCCATTCCGAGAGATCCGGCTCCTTATCCTCGATGCCGAAATGCTCGAGCACGCGGGTTCCCAGCCGCCCCTCGCGCAGCGAAAGTGGCACGGCATAGATCGTGTCCACGTCCGGAGCATCGATGACGGCCTCGCGATCGACATTGCAGAACAGCGCGATCTTGTCCTTCTGCCCCTGCGGGATCGGATGCTCGGACCGGCACAGCAGCACATCCGGCTGGATGCCGATCTCGCGCAGCTTCTGCACCGAATGCTGCGTCGGCTTGGACTTGATCTCGCCGGCCGAGGCGATGTAGGGCAGCAGCGTCAGATGGATATAGCAGGTATTCTCGCGACCGAGATCGAAGCGCAGCTGACGGATGGCCTCGAGAAAGGGCTGCGATTCGATATCGCCGACCGTGCCGCCGATCTCGACGATGGCGATGTCCACATCATCGGAGCGCAGCGACAGCACCGCGTTCTTGATCGCATCGGTGATGTGCGGAATCACCTGCACGGTCGCACCGAGATAGTCGCCGCGGCGCTCGCGCCGGATCACCGATTCATAGATGCGGCCGGTCGTGTAGTTGCTGCGCCTGGACATCGTCGCATGCGTGAAGCGCTCGTAATGCCCGAGATCCAGATCGGTCTCGGCGCCGTCGTCGGTGACGAACACCTCGCCGTGCTGGAACGGGCTCATCGTGCCCGGATCCACATTGATGTAGGGATCGAGCTTCTGCATCGCGATCCTCAGACCGCGGGCCTCAAACAGGGCCGCCAGCGAGGCAGCGGCAATGCCCTTGCCGAGCGAGGATACAACGCCGCCAGTGACAAAAACGAATTTGGTGCTCTTATTCATGACGGGCGCGGACGTTAGCAGATCGCGCCCTTGTTAGCCACCAAAAAACACCCTTTTCTCCCTCGTCAGAAGGCCGGACGGCGAAGTGCTCCACATCCCCTCAGCCGACCCAGCGACGGGCATTGCGGAACATCCTCAGCCACGGCCCGTCCTCGCCCCAGTCGTCCGGATGCCAGGAATACTGCACCGTGCGGAACAGGCGTTCCGGATGCGGCATCATGATCGTGAAACGGCCATCCGGGGTCGTGACGCCGGCGATGCCGTCCGGCGAGCCATTCGGGTTGGCCGGGTAGCGAACGGCCGGCCTCCCCTGGCTGTCGATATAGCGCAGGCAGATTTCCGCGTTTTGCTGCTGTTGCGCACCATCAAAGGCTGCCCGGCCCTCGCCGTGGGCCACGACCAGCGGCAGCCGCGATCCGGCCATGCCGGCCATGAAGATCGACGGCGATTCGGGAATCTCGACCTGCAGAAGCCTGGCCTCGAACTGCTCGGAGCGGTTGCGCAGAAACCGCGGCCAGTCTGAAGCACCCGGGATGATGTCCTTCAGGCTGCTCAGCATCTGGCAGCCGTTGCACACCCCCAGCGCGAAGCTGTCATCGCGATGGAAGAAGGCATCGAACTCGTCGCGCGCCCGGGCGTTGTGACGGATCGACTCGGCCCAGCCGCGACCGGCCCCGAGCACATCGCCGAAGGAGAATCCGCCGCAGGCGACCAGACCCTTGAAATCCCTCAGCGACAAACGTCCCTCGATGATGTCCGACATGTGCACATCCACACAGTCGAAGCCGGCACGCTCAAACGCCGCCGCCATCTCGATCTGGCCATTGACGCCCTGCTCGCGCAGCACCGCCATCTGCGGCCGGCTGCCGCCGATGAACGGCGCACAGACATCCTCGGCCGGATCGAAGGAAAGCTCGGCGAACAGGCCGGTGTTTTCCGCATCGCACGCCGATTCGAAGGCCTCGCGGGCGCAATCGGGATGATCGCGCA
>CAZDLB010000078.1:0-8684 GCA_964505995.1 uncultured Zetaproteobacteria bacterium | reverse complement strand
AGTCCCGTCCGCTCCGCCACACCAAGCCCCGATTCATGTCCGTGAATCGGGGCTTTTTTCATGCCTTCGCCCGAATCTGGCGCGGTTTTTGCTTGTCCTCTGTCAAATCGGCACGCCCGCCGAAAAAGGAGAGGAAAGCATGAAAGACCCACAACAGAACAAATCCCTGGCCAGCGAAGCATCGGCCACATCCGAAAAAGGTTTTACGCTGATCGAGCTGGTCATCGTGATCGCGATCATCGGCATTCTGGCGGCCTTCATCGCCCCGCGCGGCGGCGAGGTCTTCAAGGATGCGCAGGTCGTTTCCGTCCCCGAAGCCATCCATTCGCTGAAGACGGCAACGGCACAGTTTCTGACCAAAAAGAAGCGACTGCCAGCGAATGAATCTGAACTTATCGCGGCCAAGTATCTGGACGGCTCCGCAGTGTCTACGATCGCCGTTGGCTCCAACCCGACCTTTCAGCAGACAGCTGTGGGTGCAGCCTGCACGCCTCCTGCGGCCGGATGCTATGACCTGGATGGCACCGCTCCAGTGGATACGCTGAACAGTACGGTTCTGGAAGTGACCATCTCCAATGTTCCGGGCCAGGATGCCTATGCCATCAGTCAGTCGCTTGATGGCTCCTTGAGTTCATCGGCAACGGCTGCTGATACGACCGGCCGAGTGACCTATGCGGCTCCGGGTGCGAACGGAACCACGGTCTACGTCTACGTCGACAGCCTGTAAGTCTCTTCATGCGCGATGGGCGCCCGCATCCGGCGGGCGCCTGAGTGCAAAAAAGCATCACAAGCCAGACGAAGAGAGGGAACTCGATGGGCTCGAATGCGGTACAGAATCTGAAAAGGATGCGCCTGGGCGATCGGCTGATCAAGCTGGGCCTGATCGATGAGGAGTGCCTGAAGCTGGCGCTGCGCAAGCAGCGCAAGGATGGCACGCTTCTCGGCGAGGCGCTGGTCGAGCTCGGATTCATCGATGAGGACATCGTCACCAAGGTTCTGGCCTCGGATATCGATATCGATTTCGTCGAGGTCAGCAAGCTGGATGTCGATCCCGAGGCCATTGCGAAGGTTCCGCTGGCCATTGCCAGGCAGTACCACGTCCTGCCCTATGCGGTGGATGATTCGACGATCTATGTCGCGATCGATGATCCGCTGAATCTGGTACCGCTGGATATCATCTGGAAACGCACCGGCCTGCGCGTGCAGCCGGCCGTAGCCTCGCTGAGCGAGATCGAGGCGGCCATCGAGCGGCATTACGCCGCGGTGGAAACGATTGATGACATCATTGATCAGATCATCGAGGGCTCGATTGACGAGCAGCAGCTGGAGGCCCCGGTCGTCCGCCTGCTGGACAAGGTCATCGCCCATGCGGTCCGCCATCATGCCACCGACGTACATATCGAGCCGGCGGAGAAGACGCTGGGCATCCGCATGCGCGTGGACGGCCTGCTGCAGGACGTCTGCCTGCTTCCCGTCAATGTTCTGGCGCCAATGACCTCACGCGTCAAGATTCTGGCAAAACTGGATCTGTCCGAGCGCCGGCTTCCGCAGGACGGCAGCTTCACCGCCCGCATCGGCCACCGGCAGGTGGAGATCCGCGTGTCCACGCTGCCGACGATCTACGGCGAGAAATCCGTGCTGCGCATCCTGGATCGCAGCTCCATCGAGATGTCGCTGGCCGGCATCGAACTGCCGTTTGCGATGCGCGAAGAGCCGGAGCGGAAACTGCATCTGCATGATCCCTATGGCATGGTGCTGGTGACCGGTCCGACCGGCTCGGGCAAGACGACGACGCTTTATTCGATGCTCAATGCCGTCAAGTCGGATGAGAAGGCCATCTTTACGATCGAGGATCCGGTCGAATACCGCATCAAGGGCCTGCAGCAGGTGTCGGTGAAGGAGGAGATCGGCTTCAGTTTCTCCAATGTGCTGCGTTCGATCCTGCGCCAGGATCCGGACATCATCATGGTCGGCGAGATCCGCGATGGCGCGACGGCCTCGCTGGCCGTGCAGGCGGCGCTGACCGGGCACCTGGTGCTCTCGACATTGCATACGAACAATGCTATCGAAACGGTCTTCCGCCTGATCGAGATGGGCATCGAGCCGTATCTGATTCCGCCGGCGCTGCATGGCGTGTTGGCGCAGCGGCTGGTGCGCCGCCTCTGTCCGCATTGCCGCAAGCCGATGCCGGCGCCTTTCGCGCGCTCGGTCGTCGAGGCACACGGGCTGGATGAGGACAGGGACTGGAGCTTCTGGCAGCCGGAGGGCTGCCGCAACTGCATCAATGGGTTCTCCGGACGCATCGCGATCTTCGAATGGCTGGATCTGGACGATCGCTTCCATGATGTGATCTCGCACCAGACGACGCTGGCGGACCTGGAAGAGGTTGCGGCCGAGTCCGGCTACCGGCCGATGCTGATGGATGGGCTGGAGAAGGCCGCAGCGGGTCTGACGACGGTCAACGAGGTGTTGCGGGTGACGCGCCATGCCTGATTTCGCCTACGTGGCGGTCAGTCCCGACGGGCAGGTCGAGCGGGGGACGATGCATCTGCCTTCGGAGCTGATGCTGGAACAGGAGCTGGAGGCACGCGGCCTGATGCTGGTTTCCAGCCGCATGGCCAGGTCCATGCAGGGAATGTTCCAGTCCTCCCGGCGCATCAGCCGCCGTGACATCATCGAGATGCTGATACCGTGGCTGGCAATGGAGAAGGCCGGTGTGCCGCTGCTGGATGCGATCCGCGATTCGCTGGACGAGATCGCCAATCCCGGCTTGCAGACCGTGGCCCGCCAGATCGCCAATGACCTCGAGGCCGGCGACAGCCTGGTGGAGGCCGCCAGCCGTCATCCGAAGGTCTTCGATGCGATGAGTCTGGGCATCCTGCAGGCGGGCAGCGAGTCCGGCCGGCTGGATTCGTCCTTTGAATTCCTGATCCGGCATCACAGCTGGCTGGATCAGATGAAGAAGAACGTCATGCAGATGATGCTGGAGCCCGGCATCCTGCTGGTGGTCATCGTGGCGTTCATCGTGCTGATGTTCAGCTTCGTCGTGCCGCAGATCATGGAGACGGTGGCGATGTTCAACGTGCCGATGCCGTGGCCGACGCGCATGATGTTCCACCTCAACGCTTTCTTCGGCGATTACGGCGTCTACGTCGTGCTGCTGTTTGCCGGTCTGTTCCTGCTGCTGCCGCTTCTGTATCTGAAGTGGCCGGCATTCCATTACCGCGTGGATGAACTGAAGCTGCGGCTGCCGTTCTTCGGTGCGCTGAACCGGATGATCGTCGGCTCCCGCTTTGCGCATCATCTCTCGGCGCTGTTCCGTTCCGGCATTACGCTGGTGGATGCGATGGAGATCGCGGCGCGCGCGGTTGGCAACACCTTTGCCGAGAAGGAAATCCTCGATGCCCGCGAGCGCATCATCCAGGGCGCGACGATCCATGCCGCGATGAGCCAGACCACCGTGTTCAGCCCGATGGTGCTGCGCATGCTCAAGGTGGGCGAGGACTCGGGCAATCTCGACGAAACGCTGAACTATGTCTCCGAGTATTACGATGAGGAGGTGCCGCGGCGCATCGCCCGCGCCTTCACGCTGATCACGCCGCTGATCACGATCCTGCTCGGTATCGTCGTGCTGTTCATCGCGCTGGCGGTGTTCCTGCCGATGCTGGACATGATCGACAAAGTGCACTCGATGCGCCACTGAATGGGTAAGGGAGAAGAACATGAGAATGAGACGGGAAGACGGGTTTTCGATGATCGGCATCGTGATCGCGATCGCGGTGATCGGCATGCTGCTGGCCGCCATTCTGCCCAGGACACTGAAGAGCAAGTTCCTCGACATACAGCTGGCCGAGGTGAGCCGCCTGGCGGCGCTACATGAGGCGCTGAACAGCTATGTCATCGCCAGCCATGTCGTTCCCGGAGCCGCAACGTGGGCGCAGGCGATTAGCCAGTATGCCAGCGAATCGCCGGCGCAGATCGTCGTTTCCGGCATGAATCAGCAGGTGATCTACGTCTATCCGGACAACTTCATCGCCACCGCGAGCACGCTGCCCTACGATCAGGTGGCCAATGCCACGGCCGGAAGCTTTCTGAACGCGGCGCCGGTCAATCCGCGCGTGATGATCATCTCCAACCTGGGCCAGACGCCGCTGGCCACGGCCTCGGGGCAGATGCCTGCCGCCACCTTCGATGCCGTCTGGAACCAGGCCGGTACGTTTCCGGCCGAGCTGACCGAGGGCGATGCGCTGAAGATCGAGCGCGTGAACCTGGGCGGTCTGTTCTTTCCGGTGACGCTGAACAACAACGATGCCGCGACATCCTCGAGCTACACCGTGGATGCCCAGCCGAATCCGCCGGCAGCGCTGACGCCGCTTTCGACGACGACGCTGCATCTGATCAAGTCCACGAAGCTGGATCTCTACGATGGCACCGGCACGATCTATTACCGGCACACCGTCAGCGAGCCAACCTCGTTCGTGTTCAACGGTGGCGTCTGGGGCTCCACGCTTGGAGGGGCCGGAGGCGGTGGTACCGGTGGTGGCGGAGGAGGCGGCGGTGCTGGCGTCGGCCCGATCTTCGACCCGAATCAGGGCGGACTGCTGACGAACTGGGGAGCCGATCCAACCTGCACACCCACGGGCACGCCGTACAGCCTGACCGTGATCAACAACACCCCGAAGGATACCTACTGGGTCTATGGCGGTGTCGGAGGTGTGCCGACGACGCTGGGCAAGGTGAAGAAGAACAGCACAAAAGCCTTTCAGATCAACGAATGCGAACTCTATCTCGTCGTACCTGAGGTGAAGGGCAACAACGCGCCGGTGGTCTATGCCGGCTACATGCCGCACAACAATCTGACGGTGACCGTTCCCTGATGGAGCGCCTGCATCTGTTCTGGGTCAACGACCAGGTCACGTTCTTTACCCGCGGGGGTGAGGCGCGCAGCGATGACGGCTGGTCGGAAATCGATGTCAATCGCCTGAAACAGGCGATCCGGCGCATCGGTTTTCGCGGCAGCAGCGCGGTGCTGGTCTATGAGGGCGAATACATCTCGCATCATGAGCTGGAGGTGCCGGAGATGGATGCCAGGCTCACGCATGACTTCATCCGTCAGCGCCTGGGCCGTCAGGTGCAGGCCGTGGACCCGTCCGGGCACATCGCTTTCATGCGGGCGGCAGATCCGCGCAAGGTACTCTTCGATGTGCTCGATTCGCGCTTCTATGATGCCGTCATCGAGGCCTTCAAGGCCTGTGGCCTGGCCGTGGATATCGTCTGTGGCCTGACGCCGGTTCTGGCGCAGCTGGCGCGCAGGGCACCTACGGATGCCCCGATGCTGATCGAATACGCCGATCGCGAGGCCGGCATGAACTTCATGCTCTATCATGATCCGGCAAAGAAGCGGCCGGCGATGTTCCGTGTTGCCCCGCTGGCATCGAATCCGGAGCACCTGGAACAGGACGTGCGGCGCAGCATTCAGCTTGGGCGCCAGCTGTTTGCCGGGCGCGAGCCGGAGGTGTTTCTCGTCGGCGAGGAGGCGTTTGCCACCGAGCAGGTGCGCCTGCTCGGCGATCCCGAGGCGCTGCTGGAAGCAATCGTCGCTCTGCCCGTGCAGTCCACCAGCAATCTCGTGCCCCCGGGAGACCGCGGCATCGCCGTGCAGCGGCTGCGCCTTTGGCTGGCTGTCGGGCTGCTGCTGCCGTTCATTTTCGGCTCGCTGGCGGGGCATGTCTATCTCAAGCGCCAGATGCATCAATACCAGAAGACACTGGCCGATATTCGGCTGCTGATGCGCGAGCGCGAGGCTCATGTCCGCAGGATCGAGGCGGTCGAGCAGAAGCAGCGCTTTGATGCGGCGGCTTCCCACCATGCCATCCTGCCCGCTGTGCTGCTGGTTCAGGTCGGCAACGACCTTTCCTTCGATTTTACATTGCGTTCGTTTACGGCTGAACGTCTTGGCCCTCCCTGGAAGGATGGCGGGGATACAAGGTTTGCCCTCAAGGGTGAGGTCCAGGCCGACCCGGTGCATGCACCCCAGCTTCTGAGGAAGCTGGAATCCCGCTTCACGCAGGCGCCCTACCATGCGCGACTGATCCATTCCTGGCGCGATGACTGGCTGAAGGGCGTGCAGGTCTGGTCGAACATGCATGCCGCCGATGCCAGCACGGGCATTCCGTTCGAGATCGAGGCGGTCGTCCATGAATAGGTCGGCATTGCTTCTGTTTGCCCGGCTCAGGCGCCGTCGGCGTCTTTGGGGGCGTCTTGCGCTGGCCTTGCTGGTCTCCCTTTCCGTCGGACTGGCTCTGGATATCTACTATCACCTGCTGCCGCAGACGAAGGATCTGGCCCGTCAGATTCAGCAGGGGAGTCTCGCCGTTGCTGACCTCGATCAGCTCAAGCATCGGGCGAAGGAACTGGAAGCGAACTTCGACACCAGGCGCCACAGCGAGGCCCAGCGCATGATCTTCGATGATGTCGACGCCGTTTCCGGCTTCATCAATGCGCTGTCCGGATCGTTGAAGGCGGCTGGCTTCATCGTGCATACGAATGTGGCCCATCTGCCCTCCGCGGGGTTTGATGCGGTGAAACTATACGGACAGCCGCTGCAGCTGATCCGCGTGGATCTGAATCTGCGCAATCCGGCCGCGCGCAGGGATGCGTACGCAAAGCTGATCGACATTCTCAAGCGCATACCCGACATGGGCCGCAAGGCCGATCTGACGCGGCTTGAGGTCAAGGGCAGCGGCACGGATTTTGCGTCGGTGACGATGCAGCTCGTACTCTGGAGCAGTTTCCACTATGGGCAGCGATAAGCTCAAATCCGTTCTCGCCGTCGTGCTGGTGCTGGCGCTGGCCGTCGTGCTATGGCTGCGCTTCGGCGATTCACCGCGAAAGCCCGCCCGGCCATTGCCGGCTGTTCATCCGGAAGCCCTGAACTCCAGGCCGGCCACCGGGCCGATGCGGCATGAACTGGCCATGCCGGCTCAGCTGCTGCGCAACCCGTTCCGCCCTCGCCAGCAGCTGCGGGGCGGGACGCTGCCGGATTACCGGCGGCTGTACGTCAGCATGATTGCCGTCGGCAAAAAGCCCACGGATACCTTCGCGCGTATCAATGGCCGCATCCTGCATGTTGGCGATTCCATCGGCGGTTTCAAGGTACTCGGCATCCGCAACAGCGGCGTCTGGGTTCAGCGCGCCGGTGAGAAAAAACATTTCATACGAATCTTTTGAATCAGGGGATCCATCATGAACAAGCGACTCACGCACCTTTTTGTCACCCTCCTGGCCCTGCTCCTGGTTGCCGGCTGCGCCAAGAAGCCTCCGGCCAGCACAGACCGGAATGACGCCGGGAAGACCTCGCTGAAGCTGAGCATGAGCCTGGATCAGGCCAATGCCAGCATGAAGCGCGACTCGGCGAAGGCGCTGCTGGCCATGAAGGATCTCGAGCGCCAGCGCCGGGCCGAGGCTGCGCCCAGCCGGGACAGGCTTGAGATGAGCGATGGCAGGCTGTATTCCTTTTCGGTCAGGCGCATGGATATCCAGACCGCGCTTGCCACATTTGCGCGCAAGTACGGCCTGAACATCATTCCGGACAGGGATGTGACGGGCCGCGTGACCGTTTCGTTCTCAAACCTGTCGCTGTCCCAGGCGATGAACGCGCTTCTGGAGGTCAACGGCTACTATTTCGAGAAGGATGGCGACATTCTGCGCGTCCACAATCTGGAAACGCGTATCTTCGAGATCAGCTATCCGCGTTTCGTGCGCAGCGGCGAGGGCAATGTCGAAACCAGCATGACCTCGGCCTCGAATACGACCGGAGGATCGGGCACCACTGGCACAGCCGCAGGCACGACAACCACATCCAGCACTTCGGGAAGCGGGAACGGCGGCAGTTCCTCATCCAGCGTCTCGATCCGCAGCAGCGATTCGATCGATTTCTGGGGTGAGCTGGAAACGAACCTGAAGGCGCTGCTGAGCCAGGAGGAGGGCGTGGCCCGCTATACCATCAATCGCCTGTCCGGCATCATCAGCGTCACCGACCGTCACCGCAACATGGAGCAGGTGGCCCGCTATCTCGACTGGGTCAACAACTCGGTGCATCGCCAGGTCGTGATCACGGCGCAGATCATCGAGGTCAGCCGCAATGACACCGACCAGTTCGCCGTCGACTGGGAACGGGTGACGAACAGGCTGTCGCTGAGCTCGGCCGTGGCGTCGGTGACGCCGTTCGGCATCGTCACCGGCACGACGCCTGCGCCGACGCTTCTCGGGCAGTATCAGAACAACAACAAGACCTTCAAGAGCATCGTTCAGGCACTGAAGGAGCAGGGCAATCTGCGCATCGTCTCGAAGCCGCAGGTGCGTACGATCAACAATCAGCCGGCCATCATCAAGGTCGGCACCGACCGCACCTTCTTCCGTGTCGAGAGCGTGACGGATACGACGACGGCGGGCTCGACGACGACGACGAACGATGTGCCGCAGAACATCACCGTCGGGCTGGTTATGAGCATCACGCCCCAGATCTCGGCCGACGGGCGCGTGACGCTGGACATCTCGCCGGTCATCACGTCGCTGAGCGGAGAGGTGACCACGGCCAATGGTTCCACCGCGCCGATTCTGGACATCAAGCAGGTGTCCTCGGTGGTGTCGGTGGACTCGGGTCAGCCGGTCGTCATCGGTGG
>CAZDLB010000077.1:0-8752 GCA_964505995.1 uncultured Zetaproteobacteria bacterium | reverse complement strand
TTGCGAGCGGCATAATCCTCGACCTGGTCGCGGTTGATCGGGCCCACCGTGAAATAGCGGGCCTCGGGGTTGGCGAAATACAGGCCGGACACGGCCGCTGCCGGCAGCATCGCGAAGGATTCGGTCAGAGTCATGCCGATGCGCTTTTCGACATCCAGCAGCCGCCACAGCGTCTGCTTCTCGGTGTGATCCGGGCAGGCCGGATAGCCGGCGGCCGGGCGGATGCCCTGATACTTCTCGCGGATCAGATCCTCGTTCGACAGCGATTCATCGGCGGCATAGCCCCAGTAGGTGCGGCGCACATCCCGATGCAGCATCTCGGCCAGCGCCTCGGCCAGCCGGTCGGCCAGCACCTTGATCATGATGGCGTGATAATCGTCGTGTCTGGACTCGAAGGCGCGGGCATGTTCCTCGGCGCCGAAGATGCCGACGGCAAAGGCACCGAGATGGTCCGGCACATCGCGGGCGATGAAATCGGCCAGGCACAGATTGGCCCGGGCATCCTTCTTGTCCTGCTGCTGACGCAGGAAATGCAGCCGCGCCAGTTCCTCGGCATGATCCTCATCGTTGAAGATGCGGATGCTGTCGTTATCGGTCGCAGCGGCGGGGAACAGGCCGAAAACGGCCCGCGGCTCCAGCCATTGCTCGGCAATGATGCGATCCAGCCATGCCTGAGCCTCGTCGAACAGCTTCTGCGCCTGCTTGCCCTTGTGCGGATCGGAAAGGATGCGCGGGTAGGCGCCGTTGAGTTCCCAGGCCGAGAAGAATGGTGTCCAGTCGATGAACTCGCGGATGGTCTCCAGGCTCAGGCCCTCGACGACATGCACGCCGGGCTGCAATGGGGCGGGGGCGATCGTGGCCGGATCGAGCTTCACGCCATTGGCGCGTGCCTGCGCCAGGCTCAGCCAGTGGGCCTGCTTCTCGCGACCCAGATGACGTTCGCGCACGGCCCTGTATTCCTCACGGACCTGGCGCACGAAGTCCTCGCGATGGGTTTCGGACACCAGGTTCTGCGCCACGCCCACGGCACGCGAGGCATCCTTGACCCAGATCACCGGCTCGTCGTATTCGGGTTCGACCTTGACCGCCGTATGCGCCTTCGAGGTCGTGGCGCCGCCCAGCATCAGCGGGATATGAAAGCCCAGCCGCTGCATCTCGCGGGCGATGTGCACCATCTCGTCCAGGCTCGGCGTGATCAGGCCGGACAGCCCGATGATATCGACATCATGCTTCCTGGCCTCCTCGAGGATGGTCGCGGCCGGCACCATGACGCCGAGATCGATGACCTCGAAGTTGTTGCACTGCAGCACGACGCCGACGATGTTTTTGCCGATGTCATGCACATCGCCCTTGACGGTCGCCATCAGCACCTTGCCGTTGGAGGAGGACACACCTTCCTGCTTCGATGCCTCGATGTATGGCATCAGGTAGGCCACGGCCTTCTTCATCACGCGCGCGCTCTTGACGACCTGTGGCAGGAACATCTTGCCGTCGCCGAACAGGTCGCCGACGACATTCATGCCGTCCATCAATGGCCCCTCGATGACCTCGATCGGTGTCGCAAAGGCCTGGCGCGCCTCCTCGACATCCTCATCCACGAAGGTGTCGATGCCCTTGACGAGCGCATGCTCCAGACGCTTGGCCACGGGCAGCTTGCGCCATTCATCATCCGCCTTCTTTTCCTGGCTGCCGTCGCCGCGATATTGGTCGGCGATCTCCAGCAGGCGCTCGGTCGCATCGGGTCGGCGATTGAGCACGACGTCCTCGACGCGTTCGCGCAGCTCCCCGGGAAGATCGTCATAGACGGCAAGCTGGCCGGCATTGACGATGCCCATGTCCATGCCGGCATGGATGGCATGATAGAGAAACACCGAGTGGATCGCCTCGCGCACCGGATTGTTGCCGCGGAAGGAGAACGAGACGTTCGACACGCCGCCGGATACCAGCGCATGCGGCAGGTTCTGCTTGATCCAGCGCGTCGCCTCGATGAAGTCCACGGCGTAGTTGTTGTGCTCCTCGATGCCGGTGGCGATCGCGAAGATGTTGGGATCGAAGATGATGTCCTCGGGCGGGAAGCCGACCTCATCGACGAGGATGCGGTAGCTGCGCTCGCAGATCTCGATCTTGCGCTGCAACGTGTCGGCCTGACCATTCTCATCGAAGGCCATGACGACGGCTGCCGCGCCATAGCGGCGGATGGCGCGCGCATGCTCGACGAAGGCCTGCCTGCCTTCCTTCAGCGAGATCGAGTTGACCACGCCCTTGCCCTGAATGCATTTCAGGCCCGCCTCAATGATCTCCCATTTCGAGGAATCGATCATCACCGGCACGCGCGAGATGTCCGGCTCGGAAGCGATCAGGTTCAGGAAGGTGACCATCGCCTTTTCGCCGTCGAGCATGGCCTCGTCCATGTTGATGTCGATGATCTGGGCGCCGTTCTCGACCTGTTCGCGGCAGATATCGAGCGCCGTGGCATAATCGCCTTCGAGAATCAGGCGCTTGAAGCGGGCCGAGCCGGTGACATTGGCTCTTTCGCCGACATTGACGAACAGCGAATCCTTGCCGATATGCAGCGGCTCCAGACCGGCAAGGCGGCATTCCACCGGCAGATCCGGCGCGCGCCGGGGAGGCAGCCCCGCCACGGCCTCGGCCATCGCGCGGATATGCTCGGGGGCGGTGCCGCAGCAGCCGCCGATGATGTTCAGAAAACCACTTTCGGCCCATTCGCGGATCTCGGCCGCCATGTCCTCGGGGGTTTCGTCATAGCCGCCGAATGCGTTCGGAAGCCCCGCGTTCGGATGCGCACTGATGCCGCAGCCGGCGATGCCGGCCAGCTCCTCGATGTACTGCCGCAGCTCACCGGCTCCGAGCGCGCAGTTCAGGCCGATGGAGATCGGCTGAGCATGCGCCAGCGAATCGTAGAAGGCCGTCGCCGTCTGGCCGGAGAGCGTGCGCCCGGAGGCATCGGTGATTGTGCCGGAGATCATGATCGGCAGCTTTCTGCCGAGCTCGTCGAACAGGGAATGTACCGCGAACACGGCCGCCTTGGCGTTGAGCGTGTCGAAGACCGTTTCGATCAGCAGCATGTCCGCGCCACCGTCGATCAGACCGCGCGCGGCCTCGCGATAGGTTTCGACCAGTTCGTCGAAGTGGATGTTGCGGAATCCGGGGTCGTTCACGTCCGGCGAGATCGAGCAGGTGCGCGAGGTCGGCCCCAGGACGCCAGCCACGAAACGCGGCTTTTCATCCGTCGCGGCCTCATCCGCCGCCTCGCGAGCAAGCCGGGCGCCTTCGCGGTTGAGTTCATAGACCAGCGCCTCCATGCCATAGTCGGCCATCGAGACGGCATTGGCATTGAAGGTGTTCGTCTCGATGATGTCGGCTCCGGCATCGAGATAGGCCTTGTGGATATCGCGGATGATGCCTGGCTGCGTCAGGCTCAGCAGATCGTTGTTGCCCTTCAGCTCCGAAGGCCAGTCGGCAAAGCGCTCGCCGCGATAGTCCGCCTCGCTCAGTCCATGCTTCTGGATCATCGTGCCCATCGCACCGTCCAGAATCAGGATGCGTTCGCCAAACAGGCGTCTCAGGGTTTCGGCGGCAGGGTGTTCGCTCTGGCTCATGGATATCCTCGTGTCAAACTCGGCGCAGCCTAGCGCCGAAGCAGGGCCGACGAAACCGCGCGCTCTCCGATTGCGCATTGACCCTCGCATTGCCGTCTATAGAGTGCCCTCGCACTCCGGCTGGCAGCAGCCGCGACGTGCGCAAGCTCAGCCCCAGGGTAAAGTTTCCTGCGGGCATTATCGCGGAGTCTGTGGATGCCCAAGGTCTGGATAGCCGACAAGATGAGCCAGCGTGCCGTTGAGGTGTTTCGTTCCCGGGGGATCGAGGTCGATTACCGCCCGGGTCTTTCCGATGAAGAAAAGCTGGCCATCGCCGGCGATTATGACGGCATCGCCGTGCGCTCGGCGACGACGCTGAAGGGCGAGCTTCTCGATGCGGCCTGGCGCGTGCGAGTCATCGGCCGGGCCGGTATCGGCGTGGATAACATCGATGTCGAAAGCTGTTCTCGCCGTGGCATCGTCGTGATGAACACCCCCTTCGGCAACACGATCACGACGGCCGAGCTGGCCGTGGCGCACATCTGTGCGGCCGCGCGCATGATCCCGCAGGCCTCGGCCTCGACGCGGGCCGGCAAGTGGGAGAAGAACCGCTTCATGGGCATGGAACTGACCGGCAAGAAGGCGGGCGTGATCGGTGCGGGCAACATCGGCGCCATCGTCTGCGATCGCCTGAAGGGCCTGCACATGAAGGTCTATGTCTATGATCCGTTCATCTCCGATGAACGCGCCGCGGCGATGGGTGTGACCAAGGTGGACAGCGTCGAGGAGCTGGCCGACATCGTCGATATCCTGACCGTGCATGTGCCGCTGATCGAGCAGACGCGCAATCTGATCAATGCAGACATCATCCGGCGCATGAAGGGCGGCATCATCGTCAACTGCGCCCGCGGCGGCATCGTCGATGAGAAGGCGTTGTATGATGCATGCAAGTCCGGCCATCTGCGCGCGGCGGCGCTGGATGTCTATGAAAAGGAGCCGGCGATCGACAATCCGCTGTTCGAGCTGGAAAACATCAGTTTCACACCGCATATCGGCGCCTCGACCGACGAGGCGCAGGAGAACGTCGCGGTGCAGATCGCCGAGCAGATGTCCGACTACCTGCTTTCCGGAATCGTGCGCAATGCCGTGAATGTGCCGTCGCTCAGCGAGGAGGAGCAGCGCCTGCTGGCGCCGTATCTGCTTCTGTGCGAACGCATGGGCAGCTTCCTTGGGCAGACGATGCACCCCGGCTATTCACGCGTGCAGGTGCATTTCGAAGGGCTCGTGGCCTCCGTGAATCACAAGCCGCTGGTCAACGCCATCCTGCAGGGGCTGCTGTCGCAGAGCATGGAAGAGGTCAATGCGGTCAATGCCGGCATGCTGGCCCGGGATCGCGGTATTCAGGTGGAGGAGTCCACCCGCGACCGATCCGACAGCTTTTCGACACTGATTCGCATTGAGGTGGAAGGGGACGAGGGCAGCCGGTGCGTGTCCGGCACGCTCTTCGATGAAAGCCGGCCGCGACTGGTCAGCTTCGATACCTGCGAGGTTGAGATCGCGCCGGAAGGGAACCTGATCTTCGTGCAGAACGTCGACCGGCCGGGTGTCATTGCTGCGATGGGCTCCATCCTGGCCGAGGCCGACATCAACATCGGCGATTTCCGCCTCGGCCGGCGAGGGGATACGCGCAACGCCGTGGCCCTGATCCGGGTCGACACGCCGCCCTCCGCGGAAGTGCTTGAGAGAATCGCAGCCCTGCCGAACATGCTGATGGTGCGATACGCCGAGCTGGGAAGCCTGTGACGACGCGTCCGATCATCGGTCTGGAGGATGCCTTCGGCGAGCGCGCCCGGGGCCTGAGGCGGCTGCAGCGCCAGCTGGCCGATCTGTTCGAAGCGACGGGCTATGAAGAGGTGATTCCGCCGCTTGTCGAGCGGCCGTCATCGCTCAATTCCGGGGCAGGGCGCTTTCTGGCCGATCAGACCCTGGTGTTTTCCGACCCGGCCGATGCCGGCCTGCTGGCGATCCGTCCGGACATGACGCCGCAGATCGCCCGCATCGCGGCCAGCCGTCTGCTCTCATCCAGGGTTCTGCGCCTGCATTACTCCGGGCCGGTCATGCTGGCCAGACCCGATACGCGCGGCGGTTCCCGTCAGCCCTGGCAGGCGGGCATCGAATGCCTGGGGGTTCCGGGTGCCGATGGCGATGCCGAGGTCATCGGGCTTGCGGCCCGCGCCATGCAGCTGGCCGGCTTTGAACGGCCGGTGATCCAGATCGGCCATATCGGTCTGCTGAAGGCGCTGGTGGCCGGATTCGAGACCCCGCTGGATCACTGGACGGAGCTTCTGGGTCGCCGTTCGCCCGATGATCTGAAGGCGTCGCTCAGGAAACAGGGCGTGGACGAAAGGCTTTCCCGGGCCGTGCTCGACATGGCAGCCGGCCTCGCCGACGGTCAATGGATCGAAGCAAACCGGAATGCCTTCAACGATGCCTTTGCTCTGGCTGCGGACGAGCTTCTGTCGCTCGTGGCGCGTCTGGAAGGGGAGGTGGACGGCTGCGTCGGCATCCAGGCCGATGCCGGGGTTGTGCCGCGCTTTCTCTATCACAGTGGCGTTATCTTTGCCGGCTTTGCCGAGGGCGTGCCCCAGGCGCTGCTGCACGGCGGCCGCTATGATGCGATGATGGCCGCGCATGGGCGGGACATGCCCGCAACCGGTTTTTCCTGCGACTTATGGTCCTGGCTGGATGCCATTCGGCCCTGAGCCGGGCGGATGAGGATGAAAATGAAGAATACGATAGCGATTGGAATTCAGTGGGGGGATGAAGGCAAGGGCAAGATCGTCGATCTGCTTGCGCCCGAGGCCGATGTCGTGGCCCGCTTTCAGGGCGGCCCGAATGCCGGACACACGCTCGTGATCGGCGAAGAAAAGACGGTTCTGCATCTGGTGCCTTCGGGTATCCTGCATGAAAACACCCTCTGCCTGATCGGCAACGGCACCGTCGTTGCGCCGGAAACCATCGTCGAGGAGATGGATACGCTGCTGGCCGCCGGCATTCCGGTTCAGGAGCGGCTACGCATTTCCGATCGCTGCCAGCTGATTCTGCCGTATCACCGGGCCCTGGACGCCGCGCGTGAGGCGGCGCGGGGCAGGGGGAAGATCGGCACGACGGGTCGCGGGATCGGGCCGGCCTACGAAGACAAGACCGCCCGGCGCGGCATCCGGCTGATCGATCTGCTCTCCGATCGTCTTGAGGCCAAGATCGAGGAGAACCTGGCCTGGACGAACTTCCAGCTGCGGGAATATTTCGGGGCACCGGAGGTTGAGCGGCGGGAGGTTGACGCCGTCATCGAACTGGCGCGCAGGCGCCTGCTGCCGCTGATGGATGATGTTTCGCTGATCCTGCATCAGCGTCATCAGGCCGGCGACGCGATTCTGTTCGAAGGCGCGCAGGGCACGATGCTGGACGTGGATTTCGGCACCTATCCGTTTGTGACCTCATCCAATACCGTGGCCGGTGCCGCTCTGGCCGGACTGGGCGTCGGCCCGCACATGATCGAAGAGGTGCTCGGGATCTGCAAGGCCTATACCACCCGCGTCGGCGCCGGACCCTTTCCGACCGAGCTGTACAATGCCGATGGCATGGAGGATGCGGATGGCCGGCATATGGCCGAGAAGGGGCAGGAATTCGGCGCCACGACCGGACGCCCGCGACGCACCGGCTGGTTCGATGCCGTGGTCGTGCAGCATGCGGTGCGTGTGGCCGGCGTGACGGGACTGGCGATCACGAAGCTGGACGTTCTCGATGGTCTGAAACAGGTCAGGCTGTGTGTGGCCTATGAATGCGACGGCCAGCAGATCCGGACGATTCCGGCCGATGCGGCGATGCTGGAACGCTGCACGCCGGTTTATGAAACGATGCCGGGCTGGGATGAGTCCACATATGGCGCCACCAGCCTCGAGCAGCTGCCAGAAGCTGCCAGGGCATTTCTGAAGCGCATCGAGGAGGTCTGCGGCTGCCCGGTGACGATGCTGTCCACGGGGCCGGATCGCTCGCATATCATTCATCTGCATCGATAACGAATCCTCCGGCAGGCCTCGTTGTGGACGAATTTTGGCCACTGCACTAGGATTAAATCAGACCGTTGCAGGAGGCCATGATGAGCGATCTTTCTTCCCATTCACTGTTCCAGTCCCTGTCCGATGAGGCGTTGAATCGCCTGAATGCCGTTGCCGAGCTGCGAGACTACAAGCCTGGTGAGGTCCTGATTCGCGAGGGCGAGTTCAATGACAAGCTGTTCGTCCTGGTCAAGGGCACCGTGCGCATCGAAAGCGAGGATGCCGGCCTGATCGGCACGCTGAAGCCCGATTCGGTGCTCGGTGAGATCTCGACCTCCGGCATGAGCCTGCCGGTCGCCACGGTCACGGCCGAGGATGATGTCGAGGCCATCACGGTGCCGATCGAGGCCGTTTCCGAGGTGGCCTTCGAAGAAGAGGCGTTCGCCAATGCGCTCAGGGCGCTGGGCATGCGGCGCGCCGAAGGTGCTGAATGATCGCCAGCCCCTTTTTATTTGCCTTGGATAAAACGTCGCATAATGTATATTATGTAAAGTTATGAATCGAGCGCATGCCGGAACGAATCCACAATAAAACAAATCATTACGACAAGTTGCGTGCACTAATGAAAGTGTTACGTGAGGAATGCCCATGGGATGCAAGGCAGACCCTCTCCTCGCTGCGGCGCTATACGCTTGAAGAGGTGCACGAGGTCATCGAGGCCATCGATGCCGTCGAGTCCGGCGGCGACTGGCAGGCGCTGAAGGCCGAGCTCGGCGATCTGCTGCTGCAGGTCGCCTTCTATGCCCGCATCGCCGAGGAAGCGAACGCGTTCGATCTTGGCGATGTCGTCGACGCGCTGATCGACAAGATGATCTACCGGCATCCGCATGTCTTCGAGCGCCAGGCCTGCGAGGATCTGTCACGGCAGTGGAATGAGCTGAAGGATGCCGAACACGATGATCGAGCCAGCCTGATGGACGGGATTCCCCCCCTGCCGGCGCTGAAATACGCGCAGAAACAGCAGCAGCGCGCCGCACGCGTCGGCTTCGACTGGGACCGCGCCGGCGATGTGCTGGCGAAGATGCGCGAGGAGCT
>CAZDLB010000076.1:0-8859 GCA_964505995.1 uncultured Zetaproteobacteria bacterium | reverse complement strand
CGATCGTGCCGATGTTCACGTGCGGCTTGGTACGCTCAAACTTTTCCTTTGCCATGTCTTACTCCTGTTCCTTGAACTGTTACCGCTCAGCCCTTGACGCTGGCGATGATCTCCTTGGCGATGTTCGCCGGCACTTCCTCGTAATGCTTGAACTGCATCGTGTAGTTCGCACGACCCTGGCTCATCGAGCGCAGCTGGGTCGAATAGCCGAACATCTCCGACAGCGGCACCTCGGCATCCACCACCTTCGCATTGGAACGATCGCCCATGCCCAGCACCTTGCCGCGACGGCGGTTCAGATCGCCGACGATGTCGCCCATGTATTCCTCGGGCGTGATCACCTCGACCTCCATGATCGGCTCGAGCAGCACCGGATTGGCCTGCTCGCAGGCGTTGCGGAAGCCCATCGAGGCCGCAATCTTGAAGGCCATCTCGTTGGAGTCCACGTCGTGATAGGAGCCGTCCACGAGGGAAACGCGAATATCCACCATCGGGTAGCCGGCCAGCACGCCGTTGTCCATGGCCTCCTCGCAGCCCTTGGCCACGGCCGGGATGTATTCCCTGGGAACGACGCCGCCGACGATCTTGTCGACGAACTCGAAACCGGCGCCGGGCTCCATCGGCTCGATCTCCAGCCAGACATGGCCGTACTGGCCGCGACCACCGGACTGACGCACGAACTTGCCCTCGGCCTTGGCCGGCTTGCGGATCGTCTCACGGTAGGCCACCTGCGGCTTGCCGACATTGGCTTCGACCTTGAACTCGCGCTGCAGGCGGTCGACGATGATCTCCAGATGCAGCTCGCCCATGCCGGAGATGATCGTCTGACCGGTCTCCTCGTCGGTATGCACGCGGAAGGACGGGTCCTCGGCGGCCAGCTTGCCCAGCGCGACACCCATCTTCTCCTGGTCGGCCTTGGTCTTCGGCTCGATCGCGACGGAGATCACCGGATCCGGGAACTCCATGCGCTCCAGGATGATCGGCTTGGACTCGTCGCACAGCGTATCACCGGTCGTCGTGGACTTCAGACCCACGGCCGCGGCGATGTCGCCGGCGCGCACCTCCTTGATCTCCTTACGGTCGTTCGCATGCATCTGCAGGATACGGCCGACGCGCTCCTTCTTGCCCTTCGTCGAGTTCAGCACATAGGAGCCGGCCTCGATGACGCCGGAATAGACGCGGAAATAGGTCAGCGAACCGACGAACGGATCGGTCATGACCTTGAAGCCGAGCGCGGCAAACGGCGCATCGTCGGAGCTCGGACGGGTGTCCTCTTCGTTGGTATCCGGGTTCACGCCCTTCACGTCGGCGATATCCACCGGCGCGGGCATGTAGTCCACGACGGCATCCAGCAGCGTCTGCACGCCCTTGTTCTTGAAAGCGGTTCCGCACAGCACCGGAATGATCTCGATATCGATCACGCCCTTGCGGATCACGGCCTTCAGCTCATCCTCGCCGATCTCCTCGCCTTCGAGGTATTTCTCCATCAGCGAGTCGTCGATCATCGACACGGCCTCGATCAGCTTCTCGCGATATTCCTCGGCCTGATCCTTCAGATCGTCCGGGATCTCCTCGACGTCATACTTCGCGCCCATGGCCTCGTCATGCCACAGAATGGCCTTCATGCTGACCAGGTCCACGACGCCCTTGAAGTTCTCTTCGTTGCCGATCGGAATATTCAGCGCCACGGCATTGTGACCCAGGCGCTCACGGATCTCCTTGACGACATTGAAGAAGTCGGCGCCGGTACGATCCATCTTGTTGACGAAGGCGATGCGCGGCACATGGTAGCGGTCGGCCTGACGCCAGACCGTCTCGGACTGCGGCTGCACGCCACCCACGGCGCAGAACACGCCGACGGCGCCGTCGAGCACGCGCAGCGAGCGCTCCACCTCGATGGTGAAGTCCACGTGGCCGGGCGTATCGATGATGTTGATCTGATGGTCTCGCCAGGAGCATGTGGTCGCTGCCGACGTGATCGTGATGCCGCGCTCCTGCTCCTGCGCCATCCAGTCCATCGTCGCCGCACCGTCGTGGACCTCGCCGATCTTATGGCTCACACCGGTATAGAAGAGGATGCGCTCGGTCGTCGTCGTCTTGCCCGCATCGATATGGGCCATGATTCCGATATTGCGATAACGTTCCAGTGGGGTCTTACGCGCCACGTCGATACTCCTTCAATCCATCAAATTCAAAGAACAAAAAACAGCCTGCCCGCAGGCAGGTTCCGCTTACCAGCGGAAGTGCGAGAACGCCTTGTTGGCCTCCGCCATGCGATGCGTTTCGTCGCGCTTCTTGAACGCGCCGCCACGCTCGGCCACGGCATCCGCCATCTCGTTGCCCAGACGCTCGGCCATCGTGTACTCGGAGCGCTGACGCGCATACTCGACGAGCCAGCGCACGGCCAGCGAGTGCTGACGACGCTCGGACACCTCGATCGGCACCTGATAGGTGGCGCCACCCACGCGACGGGACTTCACCTCGACCAGCGGCTTCACCGCCTCCAGCGCATTGTGCAGCGCGGCCAGCGGCTCGGTGCCGGTCTTCTTCGCAGCAATCTCCATCGCCTCATAGACAATGGACTCGGCAATCGTCTTCTTGCCGTCGAGCATCACCTTGTTGATGACGTTCGACACCTTCGTGTCGCCGTACTTCGCATCCGGAACAACCGGACGACGGGGGGCAGGACCTTTACGCGGCATCTGTCTAACTCCTCAATTACTTCGGACGCTTGGCGCCATACTTGGAACGGGCCTGCTTGCGGCCCTCCACGCCAGTCGTATCCAGCACACCACGGAGAATATGGTAACGCACGCCCGGCAGGTCCTTCACACGACCGCCGCGAATCAGCACCACCGAGTGCTCCTGCAGCTTGTGACCCTCGCCCGGGATGTAGGCCGTGACCTCCTGACCGTTGGTCAGGCGCACACGGGCCACCTTACGCAGAGCCGAGTTCGGCTTCTTCGGCGTCGTCGTATACACGCGCGTGCACACACCGCGACGCTGCGGGCAGGCCTGCAGTGCCGGAACCTTGTTGATCTTGCGCTTGTCCCGACGCGGCTTGCGGATGAGCTGGTTAATCGTTGGCATCGTTACCTCTTCTCCAAACTTTCACTTCGGCCACAGGCCCCGGCAGCCACGCTGCAGGTACACCCATGGCGAAGGGTCGCGAACCATAATGTCGGACTATTTCAGTGTCAACCGGCAATTGGACCGGCTGAAAAAGGCGGCATCCGGCGCCGCCCGGCAGGAAAAATGCCGCCCGGGATCAACCCCGGACGGCATGCATGTTCCGCGCCCCTGCCGCCGCAGCCGGCGAGGCTTCAATACCTGTCAGAATCGGCTGGAAAACAGATCGGCCGCCAGCGCCAGATGCGTCTGGCCACCCTGATTCTGCTGCCGGACCTGCGGTGTGGGCATGGCCAGCTTCAGCTTGCCGTCCTCGTAGCTGGCCATCGAGCGCGTGCCGGAATACGTGCCATAGGCCGCGCCGGCAATCAGGCCAACGCCGGCGCCGACGACCGGATAGTTCCAGTGGTCCGTCGGCTTGCTCGAGATCAGCATGAAGCCCAGGCCGACCAGCGCGCCGATGCCGGCGCCATAGACCGAATCCTCGAAGACGTTCTGCACCTCGAAATCGGCGGCCGTCGCGCGCATCGGCAGCATCGCCACCAGCGCCATTATCGCCATTCCCATCGTTGCCATCATCGCTTTCTTCATCCTGCACTCCTTCGTTGTCGGTTCTTGCATCAGTCCAGCGCCTGCAGAATGGACTCGCAGGCCTTCTTCGCATCTTCGAACACCATCATCGTCTTGTCCATATAGAACAGATCGTTATCCAGGCCGGCATAGCCGGGCGACAGCGAGCGCTTGATGACGATCACATGCTGCGCGCGCGCGACCTCGAGGATCGGCATGCCGTAGATCGGGCTGGACGGATCGCTCTTGGCCGCCGGGTTGGTCACGTCGTTGGCGCCGATCACGAGCGCCACGTCGGTGTCGGAAAACTCCGAATTGATCTCGTCCATCTCATGCACGATATCGTAGGGCACGTCGGCCTCGGCCAGCAGCACGTTCATGTGCCCCGGCATGCGCCCGGCCACCGGA
This sequence comes from uncultured Zetaproteobacteria bacterium, assembly GCA_964505995.1. Classification (GTDB taxonomy): domain Bacteria; phylum Pseudomonadota; class Zetaproteobacteria; order Mariprofundales; family Mariprofundaceae; genus JAJRVH01. Next base: position 4,752 of record CAZDLB010000076.1, on the reverse strand, counting down.
TGGATCGCGAACTTCACGTCCACGCCCTGCTTGAGCAGCGCATCGACCATCTCCTTGAGCGCATGCTGGGCGCGCGCCACGGCCAGGCCATAGCCCGGCACGATGATCACGCTGCGCGCATTCTTCAGCAGGAAGGCCGCATCCTCGGGCGCCCCGGCCTTGACCGGCCGATCCCCGGCCGCCTGAGCCGCTGCGCCGGACACCGCCTCGCCGCCAAAGCCGCCGAGCAGCACATTGAGCAGCGAGCGGTTCATCGCGCGGCACATGATGTAGGACAGGATCGCACCGGAGGAGCCGACCAGCGCGCCGGCGATGATCAGCATGTTGTTGCCCAGCGTGAAGCCGATGCCGGCCGCAGCCCAGCCCGAATAGGAGTTCAGCATCGAGACGATGACCGGCATGTCGGCGCCGCCAATCGGTACGATCAGCAGCACGCCGAGCACGAGCGCAATCGCCAGCATGATCAGGAACGGCGTCCAGCCCTGGGTCATGACGAACAGGATGCCGGACCCGATCATGACGATGCCGAGCGCCAGGTTCAGCCAGTGCTGACCGGCAAACACCAGCGGCCGTCCGGACAGCAGCCCCTGCAGCTTGCCGAACGCGATCAGCGAGGCCGTGAACGTGATGGCGCCGATGAAGGTGCCGAGGAACAGCTCGATGCGGCTGGCCAGCAGCAGGCCGCCATCCGCCGCGGCGATACCGTAGCCGGCGGGATTGTAGAAGGCCGACACCGCGATCAGCACCGCGGCCAGGCCCACGAGCGAGTGCATGAAGGCCACGGTCTGCGGCATGTGCGTCATCGGCACCCTGCGCGCAGCCACGCCGCCGATGGCGCCGCCGATTGCCAGCGCGACAAAGATCCAGGCATAGTTCTGCACGGCTTCCAGCTGCAGCGTCACCAGCATCGCGATGGCCATGCCGAGCATGCCGTAGGCATTGCCGCGCCGCGCCGTTTCCGGGCTCGAAAGCCCCTTGAGCGCGAGAATGATCAGCACCGAAGCAGCCAGGTAGGCCAGCGCCACCATGTTTGCGGACAACATCGTCTACCCCCTACTGCCGCTTCTTGAACATCGCCAGCATGCGCTGGGTGACCATGAATCCGCCGAAGATGTTGACGGCCGCAAGACCCACGGCGATCAGGCCGAGCACCGTCGCCAGATTCATCTCCACGGGTCCCGCAGCCAGCAGCGCGCCGACGATGATGATGGACGAAATCGCATTGGTGACACTCATCAGCGGCGTGTGCAATGCCGGCGTGACATTCCAGACCACGTGATAGCCGACGATGACCGCCAGCACGAACACGGTCACGGAAAAGACAAACGGATCCACGGCCGCCTGATGCGCGGCCGCCTGTGCCGTGTCGTGAACCGCCTGCACGCTCATGCCTCACCTCCCTGACGCTCCAGCAGTTGCGGCTTGAGAAACTCACCATCCAGACACAGCAATGCGGATTCGATCACTTCGTCCTCCCGGTCGATCCTCAGCTCGCCGGACTCGCGATCCAGCATCGGACTGATGAAATTGAACAGATTGCGCGCATACAGCTGGCTGGCATCGGTGGCCATCAGCGACGGGATGTTGGTCACGCCGATGATCGTCACATCATGTTCGACCACAACCTCGTCGGGCCTGGAGAGCCGGCAGTTGCCGCCGGACTCCACGGCCATGTCGACGATGACCGAACCGGGGCGCATCTTCGCCACGGTCTCGGGGCTGACCAGCTCCGGCGCGGTGCGTCCGGGTATCAGCGCCGTCGTGATGATGATGTCGGCCGCCGCCGCGCGCTCGGCGACGAGCGCATCCAGGCGGGCCTTTTCTTCCTCGTTCAGTTCCCGAGCATAGCCACGCTCATCCTCGGCATCCACGCCTTCCAGCTCGATGAACCTCGCCCCAAGCGATTCCACCTGCTCCTTGGCAGCGGCACGCACATCGAAGGCCTCCACCGTCGCGCCGAGCCTCCGGGCCGTCGCAATCGCCTGCAGACCGGCCACGCCGGCGCCCATGACCAGCACCTTCGCCGGCTGCACCGTGCCGGCCGCCGTCATCAGCATCGGCAGGAAGCGGCGATAATGTTCGGTGGCCAGCAGCACGGACTTGTAGCCCGCGATATTCGCCTGACTGGACAGCACATCCATGCTCTGGGCCCGGGAGATGCGCGGAATCATTTCCATCGAGAAATACGTGATCCCCCGATCGGCATAGTCTTTGAGCAGGGGGTTGGAAAACGGCGCGGCAAGGCCTGCGACGACGCAGCCGCCCGGCACATGCTTGAGCTCGTCGCTGTTCAGCGGCGCCACCTTCAGCAGCAGCCCGGCGCCCTCGACGCATGCGCCGAAGCTTCCGGCAAGGCTGGCGCCGGCCGCTTCGTAATCGGCATCGGCAAAGAAGGCGGCCGCGCCGGCCCCCTGCTGCACCCGGACCTCGCAACCCGCTTCAACGAATTTCCTGACCGTTTCCGGAGTCGCGGCGACACGCTTTTCGTGTGCCTGGGTTTCGGCTGGTACCGCGATGAGCATCGTGTGTCTCCCCTGGATGATGGCTTCCCGCAAACCGGCCCCCATGCAGCGGCTCGATACGGGAAGAATTGAAACCTCGAAGGGTCGCGCCCCTTGGGAACGGGAAAGTGTAGGAAGGGGCGCAGCTTTTACAAGTCCGGAAGTTCGCCGGCCGATGCGAGATCCAGCGACACGCGCCGGACCACGCCCTGATCGTCGCGCGGCAGGCCGATATCCACGAGCTCGGATGCCGGCACATAGGCATGCGCATGGCGATACAGCTCGTCATCCACGACCTCGCCGTCATACATCAGCACGTCGAGATCCAGCGTGCGCGGCTGCCAGGAACCCTGACTGCGGTCCCTGCCCTGTTCATCCTCCAGACGCTTGAGCACGGCCTTCAGATCGGCCATGGCCAGATCCGTCCGGATCAGACAGCAGGCATTGAGGAAATCATCCCCATCCATGCCGACAGCCGCCGAGCGGTAGACGCTGGAAAAGCGGACCTCGCCGAACTTCTCCCGCAGCCGGCCGGCTGCGCGCAGCAGGTGGGCCTCCGGCTCGATATTCGAGCCCATGCCGATCAGCGCCATCACCGGCGGCCACGCTCGATGAGCACCGCGACATTCTCGCTGCCACGCACCGCTCCCGGCTTGGACAGCTTCAGCCGCAGCCACGGCACTTGAAATTCCTCCAGCACGATGCGCGCGCAGTGTTCGGCCAGCGCTTCGATCAGGCCGAAGCTTGAAGCTTCGACAAAGGCGATCAGCCGTTTGGCCACCGCCTTGTAGTCCAGCGTATCCGCTATATCGTCCGTCTGCGCGGCCTTGCGGATATCCCAGGCCATCTCCAGATCCAGCCGCACCATCTGGCGGATCTCGCGCTCCCAGTCGTAGATGCCGATGACGGTGCGGATTTCCAGTCCCTCGATCAGCACCAGATCGCCGGGCGTATCGTTTCGATGCATGCAAACCCCTTTGTTTTTCCGATGGTCTTTCGACGACAGCGATGCCCGCCGGACGCCGAAAGCAAGCCCCAAGCTTGACATAAGCCCCCCCTTCCCGACAATTCGCCGCGTTTTTTTGGGGACTGAAGGAGCACACACATGGGGCATCAGGTCATCAAGGTCACGGAAGAAATCGTATCCTGCTCGGATAACGGTCAGCATCCCCTGGTATATATCAACCTGAAATCCGGTTCGGGCCAGTGTCAGTATTGCGGCCAGAGGTTCGAGCGTGTGAACTCCGCCGGCGAGGAAAAGAACGCCGCCTGAACTTACCACCCCCTTGCCGATGTGCGCTCAGCGTCTACAATGGCAACACCATGGGGGGAGAACCTTGAAACTATCCGCACCGAAAAGCGCCATCTGGTGGACAGCCGTCATGGCCGGCCTGCTCGGCATCGTGCTGCACATGGGCTGGATCATCATTCCCGCCCTGAAGGGATACATCTTCTGGATCGAAGCCGGCGCCTTCGGACTGCTGGCTGCCGCGACGGCGCTGAAGGGGCTTTAGGCGCGGGCGACGCGCTGGCGAACGCATTCGAACAGCGCCACGCCGGTGGCCACTGAAACATTCAGCGACTCGACCGCACCCGGCATCGGGATGCGCACCAGCTGATCGCAGCTCTCGCGCACGAGCCGCCTGATCCCCCTGCCTTCCGAACCCATGACCACGGCCAGCGCGCCACTCAGATCCAGATCGTAGATCGAGGCTTCGGACTCGCCGGCCAGGCCGATGCTCCAGAAGCCAGCCTGTTTCAGCTTTTCCAGACTGCGACTCAGATTCGTCACCTTCAGCACCGGCAGACGAGCCAGCGCCCCGCAGGCGGCCTTCGCCACGACCGGCGAATCGATATCGGCCGCATGATCCTTCGGAATCACGACCGCAGCGCAGCCGGCCGCCTCGGCCGTGCGGATGCAGGCGCCGAGATTGTGTGGATCGGTGACCTGATCGAGCAGCAGCACGATCGGACCCGCGTCCATGTCCAGCGACGCAAGCCATTCGTCGAAGCTTCGGACCCTGCCCCCCTTTACCGTCGCCAGCCTGGCCACGACCCCCTGGTGCGGCACGCCCCCGGCCAGGCGGACCAGAGCCTCGCGCGGCACGAAGGATGTGCGCACGCCGGCCTTTTTCGCCAGATGGATCAGCTCATTCAGGCGCGGATGCCGCCTGCCCTTCTCGATCAGGAGCTCATCCACGGCCTCGCCGGCCTCGAATGCATGTTTGACGGCATGGATGCCTGCCAGGGT
>CAZDLB010000075.1:0-8866 GCA_964505995.1 uncultured Zetaproteobacteria bacterium | reverse complement strand
GCCGACCAGATCTCCGATGCCGTGCTCGATGCGATCCTTGCGCAGGATCCGAATCCGGAGCGCGCCCGTGTCGCGGTCGAGACGATGATCAAGACCGGTGCCGTGATCCTGGCCGGCGAGGTGACGACCGAGGCCTGGATCGACCTGGACGAACTGGTGCGCGAGGTCGTCTGCGGCATCGGCTATACCAGCTCCGATGTCGGCTTCGACGGCTCGACCTGCGCGGTCATGAGCCTGATCGGCAAGCAGTCCGAGCACATCGCCCAGGGCGTGGACCGCGAGGCGCCGGAGAAGCAGGGCGCCGGCGACCAGGGCCTGATGTTCGGCTATGCGACCAACGAGACCGATGTGCTGATGCCGGCGCCGATCCTGTATGCGCACCGTCTGGTCCAGCGCCAGGCCGAGATGCGACGCGAACATGTGCTGCCGTGGCTCCGGCCCGATGCCAAGAGTCAGGTGTCCCTCCGCTATGAGGACGATGCCGTCGTCGGCATCGACGCGGTGGTGCTGTCCACGCAGCATGATCCGGACATCGACTACAATCACCTGCGCGAGGCGGTGATGGAGAACATCATCCAGCCCGTGTTGCCGAAGCAATGGCTCGATGCCTGCCCGGCGGACAAGATCCATATCAATCCGACCGGCAAGTTTGTCATCGGCGGGCCGGTCGGCGACTGCGGCCTGACCGGACGCAAGATCATCGTCGACACCTACGGCGGCATGGCCCGTCATGGCGGCGGCGCCTTCTCGGGCAAGGATCCGTCCAAGGTGGACCGTTCGGCGGCCTATGCCGGGCGCTATGTGGCCAAGAACATCGTGGCCGCCGGTCTGGCCGATCGCTGCGAGATCCAGGTGTCCTATGCGATCGGCGTGGCCGAGCCGACCTCGATCCTGGTCGAGACCTTCGGCACCGCGAAGATCGACGAACATCGCATTGCGGAGCTGGTGCGCCGGCATTTCGATCTGACGCCCTACGGCATTGCCAGGATGCTGGATCTGGTGCGTCCGATCTATCGCAAGACCGCCGCCTATGGGCACTTCGGCCGCGAGCTGCCGGAGTTCACATGGGAAAAGACCGATCGCGCCGAGGCGCTGCGGGCCGACGCGGGTCTCTGAGTTCCATTCCGCCGAGGGGCGCTGCAACCGGATTCCGGTCAGGCTCGGCATTGTTACAACGGCGCCCGTTTATTTGCACTGAAGACTGAATAAACGGAGGTAGTGATGAGTGCTGTTGAACAGAACAAGGATTATGTGATTGCCGATATCGGCCTGGCCGACTGGGGGCGCAAGGAGCTGCGCATCGCCGAAACGGAGATGCCGGGCCTGATGGCGATCCGTGAGAAATACGCCGCCGAGCAGCCGCTCAAGGGCGCGCGCATCGCCGGCAGCCTGCATATGACGATCCAGACCGGCGTGCTGATCGAAACGCTGACCGCGCTCGGGGCCGAGGTGCGCTGGGCCTCGTGCAACATCTTCTCGACCCAGGACCATGCCGCTGCGGCCATCGCCGCTGAAGGGATTCCGGTGTTCGCCTACAAGGGCGAGAGCCTGGATGAGTACTGGGAGTTCACGCATCGCATCATGGAATGGCATGACGGCGGCACGCCGAACATGATCCTCGATGATGGCGGCGATGCGACGCTGCTGGTGATTCTGGGCTGCAAGGCCGAGAAGGATCCATCCGTGCTGGACAATCCGGGCAGCGACGAGGAGGTGGCGCTGTTCAATGCGATCCGCAACAAGCTGGCCGAGAATCCGAGCTGGTATTCCGAGCGCAGGGCGGCGATCAAGGGTGTGACCGAGGAGACGACGACGGGCGTGCATCGCCTGTATCAGATGCAGGAGCGCGGCGAGCTGCCGTTCCCGGCCATCAACGTCAACGATTCGGTGACGAAATCCAAGTTCGACAACCTCTACGGCTGCCGCGAATCGCTGCTGGACGGCATCAAGCGCGCCACCGACGTGATGATCGCCGGCAAGATCTGCGTCGTGCTCGGCTACGGCGATGTCGGCAAGGGCTGCGCGCAGGCCTTCAAGGGCATGGGTGCGACGGTATGGGTCACCGAGATCGATCCGATCTGCGCGCTGCAGGCGGCGATGGAGGGCTATCGCGTGGTCACGATGGACGAGGCCTGCAAGCTGGGCAACATCTTCGTGACCACGACCGGCAACTATCACGTCATCACCCACGAGCACATGCTGCAGATGCCGGATGAGGCGATTGTCTGCAACATCGGTCATTTCGACAACGAGATCGATGTCGCGTCCCTGCGCCAGTACAAGTGGGAGAACGTCAAGCCGCAGGTGGATCAGATCATCTTCCCGTCCGGCCGCCGCATCACGCTGCTGGCCGAGGGGCGGCTCGTGAACCTCGGCTGCGCGACCGGTCATCCGAGCTTCGTGATGTCCAATTCCTTCTCCAACCAGACGCTGGCGCAGATCGAGCTGTTCAATCATGCCGATCGCTACGAGAACAAGGTCTATACCCTGCCGAAGAAGCTGGACGAGGAGGTCGCGCGTCTGCATCTGGAGAAGATCGGCGCCAGGCTCACCCGGCTGACGCAGGAGCAGGCCGATTACATCGGCGTGCCGGTTGATGGGCCGTACAAGCCGGATCACTACCGCTACTGATGCATCCGCTCGCTCCGCTCCTGCTGGCTCTGGCGCTGCTGATGGCGGGGTCTGTGCGGGCGGCCGGCGGCCTGTCGGTGGATGCCCGTTTCGATGTGACAGGCGATGGCATCGTGGACGCGTCCGACTGGTCCCGGATGGACGAGGCGACGCGCAAGGCCTATGCCTATGCGTCGCTTCAGGCCCTGGGTGAGGATCCATATACGCAGGTCGAGGGGCCGATCACACGCGGGGACCGCTATCTCGAAGGTTTGCGCTCGGTGTATGAATAGCCGGGCGTCGGAAGCGATGGCAAAGGATGAACGAAATTTCATATTGAACCGGCCGACCCTTGCCGCTACAATGCGCCACGTCCAATCCGAGGGGGAGGCGTTCACCCATCAGAGCGAAGCTCGAAATGAGTGAGTCTCCGAGGCCTTGCAAGGGCCCTCGCGGTGAGGCTGTAGGCATGTACCGCAGGTCCGGATTCATGTTCTGGCAGTTGCTTGCGGGTGTGGCAACCGCCGCGGTCTGCATCTGGATGGCGGGCTGGCTGGCGGGTGCGGCCGTGATCTACGGTCTGCTGGCGATGGTGGCGAACACCGCCTGGCTGGATCGGCGCCTTGGGGCGATTCGCGGATTGGATGTCGAGGCGGGACAGCGATCCCTGTACAAGGGGGCGGTCCTGCGCTTCGCCGGCCTGCTGTTTCTTTTGCTGGTGGCCGGCTTCCTGGGGCTGAATCTGCTGTATGTGGCGCTGGGGATGTTTGTGACACAGGCTGTTCTGTTCCTTGCCGCGCTGGCGAGGTTCAGGGCGGATCAAACGTAAGGGAGACGGCATTGGCGGAACAGGGGCATAGCGGCGGCATTGCGGAGCACTTGCAGTACTGGTCGTACTCGTTCGATGATTCCAACCCATTCATGCAGATCCATCTGGATACGCTGCTGCTGACGCTGTTCATTGCCACCGGCCTGATCCTGTTTGCGCTGTATGTGCGCTCGAAGATCGTCGAGGGGGCCCCGACCGGTATCCAGAATTTCATGGAGTCGGTGATCGAGTTCATCAACCAGACGGTCAAGGACAACTTCCCGGTTCACAATCCGCTGATCGCGCCATTGGCGATGACGATCTTCATCTTCATCCTGCTGTGCAATACGCTGGATGTCCTGCCGGCCTACCTGATGCATCACCTGGCCGGCCTGTTTGGTCTCGAGCAGTTCCGTCAGGTGCCGACGAACGATCTGAATCTGCCGGCTGCGATGGCTGTTTCGGTGTTCATCCTCGTGCTGTATTACGAGTTCAAGCTCAAGCCCGCGCATTTCGTCAAGGAGCTGCTGCTGCAGCCGTTCGCGGCGCTGCTGCTGGATTCCAAGAATCCGGTCGTGAAGTTGATCGGCGTGGCGCTGATTCCGCTGAACCTGGTGCTGAAGCTGATCGAGGAGCTGGCCAAGCCGCTTTCCCTTTCCTTCCGACTTTTCGGCAACATGTTTGCCGGCGAAGTGATCTTCCTGCTGATTGCCTCCCTGCTTCTGGCCAGCAGTCTCGAGGACATGCTGAGCGCCGGCGGATTCGTTTCGCAGCTGGCAGGACTGGCTGTGGGTGTGGGATGGTCGCTGTTCCACATGTTCATTGGCTTGCTGCAAGCCTTTATCTTCATGATTCTTTCGGTGGTGTACCTGTCCATTGCGCACCAGCCGGCTGAGCATTAAAAACTATAAACTGCATAGGAGTACAACATGGATGCAACAACGATTATTACCGCAGCTTCGGCCATTTCGGTCGGTGTGATTCTGGCCGCGGCAGGCCTGGGTTCGGCGATCGGCTGGGGCCTGATCTGTTCGAAGACGCTGGAGGGCATTGCGCGCCAGCCTGAGATGCGCCCGCAGCTGATGTTCAACATGTTCATCTTTGCTGGTCTGATGGAGTCCTTCCCGTTCATCATCATGGCTTTCGCGCTGTGGTTCCTGTTCGCCAATCCGTTCCTTGGCTAAGGGCAGCCCGGTAAGCGAATTCTATCTAGCGAGGGGGTCTCATGAGTATTGACCTGACATTTATAGCCCAGATCGTCATCTTCATCCTGATGGTGACCATCCTGTGGAAGCTGCTCTACGGGCCGCTGAACAACGCCATGGAGGCGCGCACGGCGAAGATTGCCGAGGGTCTGGCGGCCGCCGAGGCCGGGCTGGAGGCCCGTGAAAAGGCCGAGGCCGAGGTCGAGGCGCAGCTGGAAGAGGCTCGGGCCAAGGCCCATGAGATCATCGCAGCGGCTGAGAAGCGCGCGGCCGAGATCAACGAGGAGGCCGTCAACCGGGCCCGCGTCGAGGCCGAGCAGATTCTGGATTCGGCACGCGAGGAGATTGCGGCCGAGACGAATCGGGCACGCCAGGAGCTGCGCCAGGAAGTGGCCGACATCGCGATGCTGGCCGCCGAGCGGATTGTCGAGGCCGAGCTGGACGCCAAGCGTCACAGCAAGCTGATCGACAGCATCGTTGATCAGGGATTCGGTACGGCATGAGCACGCGCTTCATTTCCCGCCGCTATGCGCGCGCCATCTTCGAGCTGATCCAGGAAGGCGCGAAGCTCGAGGGTGGTCTGAAGAAACTGGCGGCCATCGCAGCCGAGGACGAGGTTGCGAAGGTGCTTGCATCGCCGGCGCTGCCGGCCGCGAACAAGGCCGCGATCCTGACCAAGGCGGCCGGCAAGCTTCCCAAGGAGCTGAAGAATCTGGTGGATCTGCTCTGCCAGCGTGGCAAGGCGCAGCTGCTGCCGGAGATTGCCGAACTGGTGGACGAGATGATTCTTCAGAGCCAGAGCGAGGTCGTGGCCGATGTCGTCACGGCAACCAAGCTCAGCGATGCGGCGAAGAAGAAGATCGCCGAGGCGCTTGGCAAATCGATCGGCCGTGACGTGCGCCTTGAGGTGCGCGAGGACAAGAGCCTGATCGGAGGCCTGGTCGTGCAGGTCGGCGACCGGCAGATCGATTGCTCGGTGCGGCACAGGCTGGAAGACCTGCGCAGGGCGATTGCAGGTTAGAGAATTAACGCGGCTCCATAGCCGGGGCGGCAATTACAGAGGTTGGATATGAAACTGGATACTGCTGAAATCAGTTCGATTATTAAGGAACAGATCAAGGGCTTCGAGTCTGCGGCTGCAGACGCCAACGTCGGCCGCATCGTAACCGTTGGCGACGGCGTGGCGCTGCTGCACGGCCTTTCCGGCGCGATGGCCGGCGAGCTGCTGGACTTCCCGGGGGACACGAAGGGCATCGTGCTCAACCTCGAGGAGGACTGCGTCGGCGCGGTGATCTTCGGTGAGTATGGCCATCTGCGCGAGGGCGACGAAGTCAAGTGCACCGGCAGGATCTTCGAGGTTCCGGTCGGCCCGGAGCTGAAGGGCCGCGTCGTCAATCCGCTGGGCGAGCCGATCGATGGCAAGGGACCGATCGGCGCGAAGGAAACCGACAAGGTTGAGAAGGTGGCTCCGGGCGTGATCTGGCGCAAGAGCGTGGATCAGCCGCTGGCGACCGGCATCAAGGCCATCGACGCGATGATTCCGATCGGCCGCGGCCAGCGTGAGCTGATTATCGGCGACCGTCAGACCGGCAAGACCGCGATCGCGATCGATACCATCATCAACCAGAAGGATACCGGCGTGACCTGTATCTATGTCGCGGTCGGTCAGAAGGCCTCGAGCGTGGCCAACGTCGTGCGCACGCTCAAGGAGCATGGCGCGCTCGATCACACGATCGTCGTGGCCGCGACGGCCTCCGAATCGGCCGCGCTGCAGTATCTGGCACCGTATTCCGGCTGCACGATGGGCGAATACTTCCGCGATCGCGGCGAGGACGCACTGATCGTCTATGACGATCTGACGAAGCAGGCATGGGCCTATCGTCAGGTGTCGCTGATCCTGCGCCGTCCTCCGGGACGCGAGGCCTATCCGGGCGACGTGTTCTACCTGCATTCGCGTCTGCTCGAGCGCGCATCGCGCGTCAACGAGGAGTACGTGAAGAACTTCACCGACGGCAAGGTCGAGGGCCGGACCGGTTCGCTGACCGCGCTGCCGATCATCGAGACCCAGGAAGGCGACGTGTCCGCCTTCGTGCCGACGAACGTGATCTCGATTACCGACGGTCAGATCTTCCTGGAGACCGGCCTGTTCAATTCCGGCCAGCGTCCGGCGGTGAACGTCGGCCTGTCGGTATCGCGTGTGGGCGGCGCGGCCCAGACCAAGGCCGTGAAGAAGGTCGGCGGTGGCCTGCGTCTGGATCTGGCGCAGTATCGCGAGCTGGCCGCATTCGCGCAGTTCGCTTCGGATCTGGATCCGGCCACGCGTCAGCAGATCGAACGCGGCAAGCGCGGCATGGAGGCGCTGAAGCAGCCCGAGAACTCCCCGCAGAGCGTGGCCGAGATGACGGCCATCCTGTTCGCGCTGAATGAGGGTGATCTGGACGACATCGACGCATCCCGCATCGTCGATTTCGAGAAGGGCTATCTGGCCTATCTGAATTCGAAGGAATCGGCGCTGATGGCCAGGCTGAACGAAACCGCTGCGCTGGACGAGCAGATTTCCGAGGGTCTGAAGAAGGCAATCGCCGACTTCAAGGCAACCGGAACCTACTGAGGAGTCGGACGTGGCAACAGCCAAGGAGATTCGCGGCCAGATCAAGGCGGTTCAGAACACCGCCAAGATCACCAAGGCCATGGAGCTGGTTGCGGCCAGCAAGATGCGCCGCGCCCAGAACAATGTGATGGCGGGCCGCGCCTACGCCGAGGGCATCGAACGTGTCATCGGCAACCTGATGCAGGCGCATCCGGAATACAGCCATCCGTTCATTACGCCGCGGGATGAGGTGAAGAAGATCGGCATCGTCATGATCGCCACCGACAAGGGTCTCTGCGGCGGCCTGAACGCCAACGCCTTCCGCCATGCCCTTGGCTTCATCAAGGACTCGCCGGTGGATATCGAGGCCTACACGATCGGCCGCCGCGCGGCGGGCTTCATGCGCAAGGTTGTCAAGGATCTGGGTGCTGCCGTCGAGAACGTGCCCGATTCGGCCGAGCTGACGGATATCCTGGGCGTGATTGCCGTGGCCATCGAGCATTTTCTCGAAGGCAAGGTGGACGAGGTCTATCTGAGCTATTCCAAGTTCATCAACACGATGACGCAGAAGCCGCAGCTGGTGAAGCTGCTGCCCTGCGAACGCCCCAGCGAGCCGCAGCATCCGGGTTACTGGGACTACATCTACGAGCCGGACAGCAAGCCGGTTCTGGACGGGCTGCTGCGCCGCTATGTCGAGTCGCTGGTGTTCCAGGGACTGCTCGAGAACAAGGCCTGCGAACATTCGGCCCGGATGATCGCGATGAAGAGCGCCACGGACAACGCCAAGGGCATCGTCCGCGATCTGAAAATCAGCTACAACAAGGCACGTCAGGCCGGCATTACGCAGGAGATCGCGGAGATCTGTTCCGGTGCCGCGGCGTCCGCATAACGAATTGATTCAGAGATTGGAGAGGTCATTACGATGAGTGGAAGTATTGTACAAATCATTGGACCCGTTGTTGACATACGGTTCGATTCCGGCGAGCTGCCGAAGATCTACAATGCGCTGTATATCAAGGAAGCGAACCTGACCCTTGAAGTGCAGCAGCATATCGGCGACAACACGGTTCGCGCCGTGGCGCTGGGTTCCACCGATGGCCTCAAGCGCGGACTGCCGGTCGAGGACACCGGCGACGCGATCAAGGTTCCGGTCGGCAAGGCAACACTCGGCCGCATCATGGATGTGCTCGGCCGCGGCATCGACTTCGAGGGCGAGGCGGTCAATTCCGAGGAGCGCTGGCCGATCCATCGCTCGGCACCGTCGTTCGAGGAGCTGGCCCCGGCCACCGAGATCCTCGAGACCGGCATCAAGGTCATCGACCTGATGGCCCCGATCGCCAAGGGCGGCAAGGTCGGCCTGTTCGGCGGCGCCGGCGTCGGCAAGACCGTGAACATGATGGAGCTGATCAACAACATCGCCAAGGCGCACGGCGGCTATTCGGTGTTCGCCGGTGTCGGCGAGCGCACCCGTGAGGGCAACGACTTCTACTACGAGATGAAGGAATCGAACGTCCTGGACAAGGTGGCGCTTGTCTATGGCCAGATGAACGAGCCTCCGGGCAACCGTCTGCGCGTGGCGCTGACGGGCCTGACGATGGCGGAATATTTCCGCGACGAAGGCCGCGACGTGCTGATCTTCATCGACAACATCTA
>CAZDLB010000074.1:0-8951 GCA_964505995.1 uncultured Zetaproteobacteria bacterium | reverse complement strand
ATGAAGAGGAGGTCGTGCGCGCCTGGCGTTCGGATCGTGCCGTGCTGCTGCCGGACATCATTCCGGTGGCGAACTTCCAGGCCGATATCGAGCGGGCCGGGGAGCTGATGCGGCGCTCGCTTTCCGGGGAGTCGCTGGCCGACATCCTCGAGGAGGCGCCGTATGCAGAGCGGCTGCATTCGCTGCCGCTGGTGGCGGTCTCGACCGAGGATCACGATGCACAGGGCATCGAGAAGCTGTATTTCGATGCCGAGCGGGACGGCCAGCCCGCGGCCGAGGATCTTTGGTGCAAGGTCTCCTGGCTGTCCTTCGTCGAGGACGATGCCAGCCTGCGCTACCGCTTCTCCTTCGGCATGGAGGGCTTCGAGGATGTCGCGGCCGATCCGGAGCGGCAGGACTGGGCCGGCAGGCTGTGCGACGCGATCTTTCCGGAATCGGCGGCGCTCACATGCAATGAGCCCCTGCTCGAGCTGCTTCGGCAGGCGCTGGGATCGGAGCCGGCCTTCGTCGAGCGCATCGTCTATTTCAATGCCCCGAACGGCGGCGCGCAGATGCATCACGATGTCGAGCGCGGCCATGCCGGCGTGGCCTATGCCCAGCTCTCCGGCCAGACATTCTGGCTGGCGCTCTCCAAGCCCGAACTGATGCGCGAGATTCGCGCGTTTGTAGCGGACAACCCCGATGAGATCGAACGGCTGCTGCCTGCGGCCTCGGACCGGCGGACACTGGCGGATCTGCTTGCCGACGATGTGGCCCTGTTCACGTACATGGAGGAGCAGGACCACGAGCTCATCGAGGCGGTCATGGATCGCTCGGCCCGGTTTGTCGGCCATCTGGTTCGCGGGGGATTTGCCCATATCCTGCAGCCGGGCGATGTGCTCCTGATGCCGCAGCGGGATCTGGAGAACTGCGTCTGGCACAGCGTGTTCTGCCTGGGGGATGCGCCCGGGGAAGGCCTGTCGTTCGCGTTGCGGCCTGCCCGGGGGCATCGTTGAGCCCCAACGCGCTGATCCACGCATCCAGTCCCTACCTGCGGCAGCATGCGCACAATCCCGTGGACTGGCATCCGTGGGGCGAGGAGGCCTTTGCGCTCGCCCGCCGGGCCGACAAGCCGGTGCTGCTGTCCATCGGCTATTCCACCTGCCACTGGTGTCATGTCATGGAGCGCGAATCCTTCGACGATCCCGAGGTTGCCGAGGTTCTCAATCGCGTCTTTGTCGCCATCAAGGTCGATCGCGAGGAACGCCCGGATCTCGATGCGATCTACATGCGGGCGGCCCAGTCCCTGAATGGCGGCGGTGGCTGGCCGCTGAACGTGCTGCTGACGCCGGACAGGCAGCCGTTCTTTGCCGCCACCTATCTGCCCAGGCATTCGCGCTTCGGCCGCATGGGCATCATCGAGCTGGCCTGCCGGGTGGAGCAGCTCTGGCAATGCGATCGCGATCGCATCCTCGATTCGGCCCGCAGCCTGACCGCGGCGCTGCGCCACAATGCCGGCCGGGGCGAAAGCTGCGCGGGCCCTGCGAATGCGGCGCTTGCGGACCGGGCCTTTGATGAGCTGGCCGACGCGTTCGATCGGCGGCATGGCGGTTTCGGTGGCGCGCCGAAGTTTCCCTGCCCGCATCAGCTGCTGTTCCTGTTCCGCCATGGCCAGCTCCGCGATCGGCCGCAGGCAACGGAGATGGCGCTTGAAACCCTGCGCGCGATGCAGGCCGGTGGCATCCACGATCACCTCGGTGGCGGCTTCCACCGCTATTCGACCGACGAGGCCTGGCTGCTGCCGCATTTCGAGAAGATGCTCTACGATCAGGCGATGCTGCTGATGGCCTATGCCGAGGGCTGGCAGATCTGCGGCGAAGCGAGCCTGGCCGACACCGCGCGCGGCATTTTCACCTTTCTGATGCGGGAGCTGCGCGATGCCGGTGGTGGCTTCCATGCGGCGCTCGATGCCGATTCCGACGGCGTGGAGGGGAAGTTCTATCTCTGGCAGGCGGATGAGATCCGCGGCCTTCTCGGTGAGAGGGCAGAGGCCTTCATCGCCGCCTATCGGGTGAGGGACGACGGCAATGTGCGCGATGCGATGGGCGAGCTGCCGCAGGGCGCCAATGTCCTGCATCACGGGGCCCGGGATGATGTGGCCGGGCTTGCCGATGAGCGCGGCATCCTGCTGGCGGCGCGCAACGCCCGGACTCGACCCTTCCGCGACGAGAAGGTGCTGGCGGACTGGAACGGGCTTGCGGTCGCGGCGCTGGCGAAGGCCGGTCGCATCCTGGGCGATCCGGCCATGCTGCGGGCCGCGGCCGACACCGCCGACTTCATCCTGGAGCAGATGCAAAACGAGCATGGCCTGCTGCATTGCTGGCATGAGGACAGGCCCTCGATTCCGGCGCATCTGGACGATTACGCCGCCGTGGTCTGGGGTCTGATCGAGCTGTACGAGACCGATTTCGATCCGCGCTGGCTTGATGAGGCCCTGCGCCTGAATGCCGACATGCTGCGTCTGTTCGCGGGCGATGGCGGCGCGTTGTACATGGCGCAGGATCGCGATGACCTGATCATGCGGCCGATGCCTGCCTTCGACGGCGCCCTGCCGTCGGGCAATGCGATGGCCATGCATGATCTGCTGCGCCTTTCACGGCTGACCGGGGATGCCGGGCTGGCCGCACGCGCCGAGGCGATTGCCGCGCATCTTGCCGGGCTGGCGGCGCAGGCGCCCTCGGGGCTGGCGCATCTGCTTTCCGCCGTGCTGCTGGCTGAGAGTCCGGCTCGCGAGATCGTGCTGGCCGGCGAGCCGGAGGCCCTGCGTCCGATGCTGGATGTGATTCGCGGCTCATTTCGGCCGAATACGGTCGTGCTGGTGCAGCGACCGGGGCTGGAGCGGCTGGCCCCCTTCACGGCCGGGATGAAGCCGCTCGATGGGAAGCCTGCGGCCTATGTCTGCGAGAATTATCAGTGTCGCCAGCCGATCACCGATGTCAAAACCCTAGCCAAGGTGTTGAACAACTTGTAAGCCCAAGGATTCGGCTTCTGTGCTATGCTGGTCCTGAGGGCGGCATGCACTTTGACGTAATTGACGATGAGGCGGTCATCCGCAGCCTGATGCGCGACGTGATTGCGCTGGAGGGATATCACGTCAAAACCTTTGCCAGCGCCGACGACTACCTCGCCTATTTCGAATCGCCCGGTTATGTGCAGCCGATTGCCATTCTTTCCGATGTCCTGATGCCGGGAACCAGCGGCATCAGCCTCGTGCGCCATATCCACGAACGCTGTCCCGAGCAGAAGATGGTGCTGATTTCTGGTAGGCCCTCGGATGCATCGGAGGCCGACGGCCAGGTCTGCGCGATCATCGCCAAGCCGTTTCATCCAGAGCGGGTGATCGACATGCTCAGGGCGCTGAAGCGCTGTCACGAATGCGGACCCTGCCGGCAGAGCGGCAGGCTTTGCGCCTACGGCCTGGATCACAGCTGTCCGATGCAGGAGCAGAAAGAAGCAAAGGGCGGGACCTGAAGGCCCCGCCCTGACCGAACAGCCCGATCTCAGGCTTCTGTCTTGCTGACGTGCACGTCCATCTGCGGATAGTGGATGGAGATGCCGGCCTCGTCGAAGGCCAGCTTCACCTTCTCGGTTACGCCGTAGAGCACGCTCCAGTAGTCGCCGGAATTGACCCACGGACGCACGTTGAAGTTCACGCTCGAATCCGCCAGCTCGGCCACGGCCACCAGCGGCGCAGGATCCTTCAGGATGCGCTCGTCCGCCGCGAGAATGGATTGCAGGATCTCCTTGGCCTTGCGGATATCGTCGTCGTAGCCGATGCCGAAGACCATGTCGATGCGGCGGGTATCACGCGCCGAGTTGTTGACGATCGTGCCGTTGTAGATCGCGCCGTTGGGCACGATGATGATGCGGTTGTCGCCGGTCTTCAGCGTCGTGGCGAAGATGCCGATCTCCTGAACCGTGCCGGAAACGCCGCCGGCCTCGATGAAGTCACCGACCTTGAACGGCCGGAAGATGATCAGCATCACGCCGGAAGCGAAATTCTGCAGCGAGCCCTGCAGGGCCAGACCGACGGCCAGACCGACGGCCAGGCCGGCCGCACCGATCAGCGCGATGAAGGATGTCGTGTCCACGCCGAGCCGGTCGAGCGCCGCGATGACGACGAACAGCAGCAGAACGGCGTTGAGGATGGACGTGACGAAGCCGACGAGCATGCTGTCGGTGCCGGCCTTTTCCAGCAGTCCGCCGGCGAAACGGGTCAGGATGCCGGCCAGCCAGCGACCGATGATGAAGATGGCCAGGGCCAGGCCGATATTGATGCTCCACGGGATGATGTATTCGCTCAGCAGCGCGCCGAAGTCGATGGATTCAGGCATGGTAGTCTCCTTGATTCAATGTGCAGCGCGATGCCAGCGGATTTCGTCGTCCATGGCAGTGACAAATCCCACCGGGCTGGCCCTCAGTAGGGCACGATCTGGCCGTCGAAGGCGATAAAGGCCCCGGGCTCGTAGTCGCGTGCATGCGCGATGACCCGTGTCATGCCGGCCACCGAGGTTTCCACGTCCACCAGGCCGGTATGCCGGGTCATGTCCGTCTGTACCCACCCCGGATGCAGCGTGATGACATGGATGCCCTGCGGCGCCAGATCCACGGCCATCGATCTGGACACGATGACGAGCGCGGCCTTGGCGGCGCGATAGGCATAGGTGCCGCCGCTGGTGTTGTCGGCGGATGAGCCCATCTTGGAGCTGACATTGGCGATGACACCGCCACGGTTCATGCGATGATGCAGCCGCTGGACGACGCGCAGCGGGCCTACGCAATCGACATCGAAGACCTCGTGCATCGCCTCGGGTGTGACCCTGTCCAGGCTCTGGCCATCCTTGCCGGGGCCGTAGATGCCGGCATTGTTGATCAGCAGATCAAGGCTCTCCGGCAGCTCGCCCTGCGGCCCGCCGTCGGCCGCCACATCCCAGCGCAGCATGTGCAGGCGCGGGCTTGTGATCTCGGCCAGGCCGCCGGCATCGCGGCGATAGCAGGCCCAGACATCATGCCCGGATTCGAGATAATGGCGCGCAAAGCCCAGGCCCAGCCCGCGGTTGGCTCCGGTGATCAGAATGTTCATCATCCCTCCAGCCTTCGTGAAAGACGCGACAAACTGCTACCATGCAGCCCATGCAAAGCAAGCCCGCACCCTTTCCGTCCGATCCCGGGGCATCGCTGAAGGCTGCCTTCCGGGGGCGGCCGGCGGATTACGCGTTGCTGCTGATCTGCCTGCTGGGCATCGGCATATCCTGGTTCTGGATCCAGCGCAGCATCGCGGCTGGCCCGCCGATGGCCGAGATCTATCATGGTGAGCGATTGCTGGCGACCTATCCCATCCCGGTCGAGGGCGAGCCGGCCGTGCATTTCACGGCCCACGGCGATCTTGGCGCGGCCGAGATCGTCATCGATGCCAGCGGCGCGCGCATGCAGACCGCTCCATGCAGCAGCCAGCGCTGTGTGCTTTCCGGGCCGCACCGTCATGCCGGGGATCTGATCGCCTGCGTACCCAATCGCATCCTGATCAGCATTCGCGGCAGCCGGCAGCGGGGGTTCGATGCCATCGTCGAATAGCGCCGTGAGCGAGCGCCCGTCGCTGAAGCATCTGGAGGCGCGCGCCGCCTGGCTGGCGCTGCTGATGCTGGCCATCGGCCTGCATGTCTTCGAGGGGGCGCTTCCGAATCTCGGGCCGTGGTTCAAGCCGGGGCTGGCCAATATCGTCACGCTGCTGGTGCTGGTGTGGATGGGGCCGAAGGCGGCGCTGGGGCTGGCTCTCGGGCGCGTGATCGTCGGCAGCTTCTTCATCGGCACGCTGTTCACGCCCACCTTCGTGATCAGCCTGGCCGGGGGGCTGGCAGCGTCTGCCATGATGATCCTCTGCTGGCGCCTGATTCCGTGGCTGAGCCTGATCGGAGTGAGTCTGGCCGGCGCCGTGGCGCATATGTGTGCGCAGGTCGTGACGGTCGAGGCGCTGTTCATTCATCAGCAGGCGCTCTACTACGCGCTGCCGCCACTGCTGCTGCTTTCCTGCATCACCGGCTGGATCAATGGCGGCCTTGCGGGTTATATTGCGGGCAGACTTGGTCATGATGTCCTCCGCTGATTCCCGCCAACGCCGCCGCTTCGGTGTTTCCCTGCTGGCCTCGATCGCCGCGCATGCGCTGCTGATCGCGCTCGTTGCCGTGGCGCATCATGACAAGCCGCTGCCGCGCAAGAAGCCGCCGCAGATCATGGATGTCGTGCTTCTGGACAACGCGCCGTCTCCGAAGAAGCCGCCGGAGGATGCGCGCACGATGTCCAACCGCAGCGCCGTCGGCGGCAGTCGCAAGGCGCAGGATCGGGTCACACGCGCGGCCCGGGCGCCGGTTGTCGGCGAGCAGCCGAACAAGCCCCGCAGGCCCGCTCCGCCGACCCAGCCAAAGACGCCGCCGCCGCAGCCGACGCCGCAGAAGCGCCCCAGGCTTCTGGCCAAACGCGGCCCGATGCCGGACAACGCGCGCAAGCCGACGCCGCAGAAGAAGCGGAGTCCGAAGCAGGTGCAGGCGCCCCCGCAGATCCCGCTGTCGAACCTGATGCCCTCGACGATGGCGCTGGCGCAGCTGTCGCGTGATTTCCAGCGCGAGAAACGCATGAAACAGATGCTCTCGCGCGAGGCCGACATCCCGATCAACACGCGCGAGGCGAAATACGCGCCCTATGCGCAGGCACTGGTGCGGGCGCTGGAGGAGCAGTGGCGGCCGGGGCAGGCCAATTACGAGCAGTTTCCGGAGGAAGCGCGCCGGGCGCTGATGCGCCTGACGATCGAGCACAATGGCGATCTCGGCGGCATCGAGATCCTGCGGCCGAGCCCGATCCCGCAGATCAACGAGAGCGCCGTGGCCGCGATCCATGCCGCCGCACCGTTCCGGCCGCTGCCATCCTCCTGGGGGCTGGATCGCGTCAGCTTCTATCTGACCTTCGAGGTGATCGAGGATCGCTTTGTCTTCCGCACGATGTGAGACGCTGCTTGCCTGGTATGCCGCGCATGCGCGCAGGCTGCCCTGGCGTGAAACACGCGAGCCGTACCGCATCTGGATCTCGGAGATCATGCTGCAGCAGACCCAGGTGAAGACCGTGCTGCCGCGCTATGAGGCATGGTTCGCGCGTTTTCCGAGCATCGCGGCGCTGGCGGCGGCTCCGCTGGATGATGTGCTCAAGGCCTGGGAGGGGCTGGGCTATTATCGCCGGGCGCGCTTCATCCATGCGGCGGCGAACCGGATTGAAAAGGAGTTTGGGGGTCATTTCCCGGCGGGATTCGACGACATGCTTTCCCTGCCCGGCATCGGCCGCTCGACGGCCGGTGCGATTGCGTCGATCTGCTTTGGCATGCATGCGCCGGTACTCGACGGCAACGTGAAGCGCGTGCTCAAACGCTGGTACGCATGCCCGCAGGCCACCGAGAGGCAGCTCTGGGACTGGGCCGCCGGTGCCATCGATGAGGCCGATGAGCCGGGCGACTGGAACCAGGCCATGATGGAGCTGGGAGCGACCGTCTGCCTGCCAACGTCGGCGGACTGCGCGGCCTGCCCGGTTGCGGCGCACTGCCGCTCGGCCCATCGCGCCGATACCGGGATGCGGCCGGCATCCAGGCCTGCGATGCGCGATCTGTACTGGCGGGTCGAGCTGCATGCCTGTCCCGAGCGCGGCATCTGGCTTGCTCGCCGACCCGATCAGGGCATCTGGGCCGGCTTGTGGTCCCCGCCGATCACCGAGCTTGATGCCGCGCCGGATCAGACTCCCGGCCATGTGCATCAGCTGAGCCATCGCCGGCTGCACCTGTATCTGCATCGGGCGGAGGAAGATCCGGACGGACCGGGGCGCTGGGCGCGGGCCGACTCGATGCCGGCGCTGCCGACCGGCATCCGCCGCCTGCTTGAAAAACAGGGAATCTCGTTGTGCTAGGCCCCGTCCATATCCGTCGAGGCGAGTGTTTCAGGCCGGAAACATGCAGCAACGCGCGCCGGCATGAAACACTTGCCGAGAGAACCCGTAAGGGCGGAGATGTTCGGGGTGGCCTTCTTTGCTTCTTTCTTGGCCAAGCAAGAAAGAAGATGTTTGGCATATTGTTGTTCCTGTTGCTGGGATCGAATGTTGCAGCTGCGTCTGGCGGCATGGTCGTCGCAGCGCATCCGCTGGCGGCCAGGGCGGGTGCCGAAATGCTGAAGCAGGGCGGCAACGCCTTCGATGCCGCCGCGGCCACAGCACTGGCGCTCGGCGTGGTCGAGCCCGGTTCATCCGGCTTTGGCGGTGGCGGCTTCTTTCTGCTGTATATCGCCAAAGAAGACCGCTATGTGATGATCGATGCGCGCGAGACCGCGCCGAGGCTGGCCGGCCACGGCGAGATCTATCGGAAGCAATCGAGCATCGACGGGCCGCAGTCCGCCGGCGTGCCGGGCCTGCCGGCCGGCATCGAGCGGCTGGTATCGCATTACGGCAGGCTTGATCGCGAGCGGATCGCGGTACCCGCGATCCAGCTGGCGCGCGAGGGGTTCGTGGTTTCCGAACGTCTGGCCGGCATGATCCGCTGGCGCGCCAACGTGTTCAATGACGCGGCAAGGCAGATATTTCACAGGCAACAGGGCGAGCTTATCCGCCAGCCTGCTCTGGCCGAGACACTGGCGCGCTTTGCCAGAAAGGGCGCGGAGGACTTCTACCGCGGTGAGACGGCCGGCCGGCTCGTGGCCGACATGCGGCGCGACGGCGGTCTGATCCGGCTGGATGATCTTGCGGCCTACCGCGCGATCGAGCGTAAGCCCGTCGTCTTCGACTGGCAGGGCTATCGTTTCATCTCCGCTGCACTCCCGTCCTCCGGCGGCATGACGCTGGCGCATGTCGCGGGCCAGCTGGCAAGCGATGATCTGAAGCGGCTTTCG
>CAZDLB010000073.1:7248-9069 GCA_964505995.1 uncultured Zetaproteobacteria bacterium | reverse complement strand
GCAGACTGGAATCAGGGAGATGGCCATGAAACGTCTGACTGCAACCGCATGCTGCATCGCGGCCCTGGGGCTGGCCCCCGCGGCCTGGGCCGCCGATCAGGATTCGACCTGGAGCAACAATATCGAGCTCGGGGCCGTGCAGACCGCCGGCAACACGCAGACGCTGACCGTCAATGCCAAGCTCAAAAGCATCTACGATGGCGATAAATGGCG
Source organism: uncultured Zetaproteobacteria bacterium (assembly GCA_964505995.1). GTDB lineage: Bacteria > Pseudomonadota > Zetaproteobacteria > Mariprofundales > Mariprofundaceae > JAJRVH01. Next base: position 8,856 of record CAZDLB010000073.1, on the reverse strand, counting down.
CACGAGTGTGACCGGCAATGCCGTCAATTCCAGCGCCAACAGGGCGACGACGGCCGAGAAATACGAGGCCGCGATCCAGGAGGACTGGAAGATCAGCGAGCGCGACTACCTCTTCGGTCGCGTCGGTTTTGAGAGCGACCGCTTCGCCGGCTTCAGGCGCCGCACGGCTGAAACCGTCGGCTACGGCCGCCAGCTGATCAAGACGGACGACTTTGACTGGAAGGGGGAGATCGGCGGCGGTCTGCGCCAGACCAGAAAGACCGACCGGACCTCGGAATCGGAGGCCGTGGCCCGCGCGGCGACGAATCTCGGCTGGCAGTTCTCCGAAGCCTCGAAACTGAGCGAGGACCTGAACGTCGAGGGCGGCGCCAAGGGCTGGACGACGAAATCCGTCACCGCCCTGCAGACGGCCCTGAACTCGCACCTGTCCAGCAAGATCTCGCTGTCGCTGACGCACAACAGCAAGGTCCCGGCCGGCACGAAGAAGCTGGACACCGAGACGGCGATCACGCTGGTGATGAACTTCTAGGGCTTCGGGGTCCAGAAGCAGCAGAAAGGGGGCGGCCTCGGCCGCCCCTTTTTCATTGCTCCGGAATGAACTTCAGCGCCACGCCGTTGTTGCACCAGCGCTGGCCGGTCGGCTCTGGTCCGTCGTCGAAGACATGGCCCTGATGGCCGCCGCAGCGGGCGCAATGGTACTCGGTTCTCGGCAGGATCAGTTTGAAGTCGAGCCTGGTTTCCACGCTGCCCTCAATCGGCGCATAGAAGCTGGGCCAGCCGGTGCCGCTGTCGAACTTCGTGTCCGAGGAAAACAGCGGCAGCTCGCAACCCGCGCAGACATAGGTTCCCTTGTCATAGACCTTGTTCAGGGGGCTGGAGAACGGCCGCTCGGTGCCCTCGCGCCTAAGCACCTCGTACTGCTCCGGGGTCAGAATTTCACGCCATTCGGCATCGCTGCGCTCGATCTTCTCGATCATCCTTCTTCCTCCTTCGGCACGCGCCTCGCGCACCCACGTACCTCCCGCCAGCGCCAGCGTCGCCAGCCCGGCAAGCTGGATGAAACGCCGCCTATTCATGCCTGGCCTCCTCGCCCCAGAGCTCGGCCAGCCGCTGATCGCGGCCGCAGTTGTAGCGGTAGAAGCGGTAGCGGATCGGATTCTTGCGGTAATAGTGCTGATGATAGTCCTCGGCGGCGTAGAAGGCCGAGGCCGGCGTAATACGGACCGCGATATCCCAGCCCTTCTCCTTTTCCAGTCGCGCGCGCGAGGCCAGAGCCAGCCTTTTCTGCGCCTCGTCGTGATAGAAGATCTCCGGGCGATACTGGCTGCCGACATCGCAGAACTGGCGATTGGGCGTCGTCGGATCGATGTTGCGCCAGTAGACCTCGAGCAGCTTTTCATAGCTGATAAGCGCCGGATCGTAGACGATCTGCACGGCCTCGGCATGGCCGGTCGATCCGGAAGAAACCTCTTCGTAGCTTGGATTCTCCTTGTGCCCGCCGGTGTAGCCGCTGGTCACGGAGATGACGCCGGGAAGCGAATCGAACGGATGCTCCATGCACCAGAAACAGCCGCCGGCAAACGTGGCAAGCTTTCGTTCCGTCGCCGC
>CAZDLB010000073.1:0-7148 GCA_964505995.1 uncultured Zetaproteobacteria bacterium | reverse complement strand
CCGGCAAGAAGATCCTGATCTCGGGCGGTGGTCGCTGCAACTTCACGAATCATTACGCCTCCGCCGAGCATTACATCTCGAACAACCCGCATTTCTGCAAGGGGCCGCTGGCACGCTTCTCCGCGACCGATTTCCTCGCCATCGTCGAGTCCCGCGGCATTGCCTGGCACGAGCGCGATCACGGCCAGCTGTTCTGCGATCATTCGGCGCGCGACATCCTCGATCTGCTGCTGGCTCCCTGCCGCGAGCATGGCGTGAAGATGCAGCTGTCCACGAAGGTGCAGAACATCGAGGCCGGGGATGGCTTCCGGCTCACGACCGATCGCGGCGAGTTCCGCGCGCAGTCGCTGGTCATCGCCACCGGCGGTCTTTCGATCCCGAAGCTCGGCGCCAGCGCCTTTGGCCTGGATGTCGCGCGCCGCTTCGGGCTGCGCATCATCCCCCCGCGCGCGGGACTCGTGCCGCTGCGCTTCACGGGGGCGGAAAAGGAGATCCTGCAGACCCTGGCCGGCATCTCGCTGCCGGTGACCATCCGCTGCCATGGCCAGAGCTTCAGGGAATCGATGCTGTTCACGCATCGCGGCATCTCCGGACCCGCCGTGCTGCAGATCTCCTCGTACTGGCAGCCGGGCGATGCGCTGCACATCGGCCTGATCGAGGATGCCGGCTCATGGCTTAAGAACATGCTTCAGCGGCATCCGGGGATGCGGCTGGACAATGCGCTCGCCCAAACCCTTCCCAGACGCCTGGCCGGGGTCCTGATGCAGCTGAACGGCCTGCCCATAAAAAGGCTTGCGCAGCTCAACACCCCGGAGAGGCAGGCCGTGATCCGGGCGCTGAGCGACTGGCGGCTGAAGCCCGCGGCCAGCGAGGGATACCGCACCGCCGAGGTCACGGTCGGTGGCGTCGATACCGACGAGCTGTCCTCGAAGACGATGCAGACGAAAAAGATCCCGGGCCTGTATTTCATCGGCGAGGTCGTCGATGTCACCGGGCATCTCGGCGGCTTCAACTTCCAGTGGGCCTGGTCCTCCGGCTACGTCGCCGGCCAGTCGCTGTGAACACTTCGGAGGCCTGAGACCGCACCGGGCTTGCCGACGGGCCGGCGAGCGCTATCGTTCGCCGCCCGTTTTCCGACGGAGAATCCTGCCCGTGAGGTCCGCTTGCCCGCTCCCCTGCCCGCATCCGTCCATCTGCTCGACCTGTTCGGCACGGCCGTCTTTGCGCTGACCGGCGCGCTGCGCGCCATCACGCACCGGCTTGATCTGATGGGTGCCATCGTGCTCGCCGTCGTCACGGCCATGGGCGGCGGCATGATGCGCGATGCGCTGATCGGCCGACATCCGCCGGCGGCCTTTGCCGATGAAACCTACCTGCTGATCGCGATCTTCGTCGGCGCGCTGGCCTTCTTCTGGGGGCGCACGATCCGCGAGCAGGAAAGCTGGCTGATCGCGTTCGATGCCGTCGGCCTCGGCGTGTTCACGCTCGTCGGCGCCTGGGTTGCCGACCGGGCGGGGCTCGGCGCCATCGGCATCCTGTTCATCGCGATGCTGACGGCCACCGGCGGCGGCGCGCTGCGTGCGATGCTCGTGGCCGAGATTCCGTTCATCCTGAAGAAGGAGATCTATGCCTCGGCAAGCCTCGCCGGTGCGCTGCTATATCTGGCGCTGGGCGAACTGCAGGCGCCCGACGCGGCTCTGATCTGGAGCGTGATGCTGGTGACGACCGCGATCCGGCTGCTGGCCTGGCGGCTGAACTTGAATCTGCCGCAGGCCCAGGCAAGGATGGACGAATGAAGACGCTGCTCCTGATCCGGCATGCGAAATCCGACTGGGGCCATCCGCTGGTCAGCGATTATGAGCGCGGCCTGAATGCGCGCGGCCGGCGCGATGCGCCGATGATGGGCAGGCGCATCGGCGCTCACGGCTGGACGCCCGATGCGTTTGTCTGCAGCAGTGCTGCGCGTGCGCGCCAGACGGCCGAGGCGATGGCGCCCGGCATGCCGTTCGCACCGGGGGACATCCAGTGGCGCGACGATCTGTATCTGGCCCGGCCGGAGGCCATGCTCGAGATCATCCGCGCCACGCCGGATGAGGTCGGAACGCTGGCGCTGCTGGCGCACAATCCCGGCATCACCGATCTGTGCGACTGGCTGTGCCCGGAGGCCGACATCTTCAATGTGCCGACGGCGGGCGTCGTTGCGCTCAGTTTCGATGCCGATCGCTGGCGGGATATCGACACCGGCACGCTGATCGATTTCGACTACCCGAAGAAGGAGGCCGAGGCATGAGACGCGCACCCGAGCTGCTGGCCCCGGCCGGAACCCTGCGCAACATGCGCTATGCCTTCGCCTACGGCGCCGATGCCGTCTACGCCGGCCAGCCGCGCTATTCCCTGCGCGTGCGCAACAACGATTTCGATCTGGAGAACCTGAAAGCCGGCATCGACGAGGCGCATGCGCTTGGCAGAAAATTCTTTGTCGCCAGCAACCTGCTGCCGCACAACAACAAGCTGAAGCGCTATCTGGAGCACATGCAGCCGGTCATCGACATGGGGCCGGATGCGCTGATCATGGCCGATCCGGGCCTGATCGCGATGGTGCGCGAGCGCTGGCCTTCCATGCCCATCCATCTGTCGGTGCAGGCGAACACGATGAACTGGGCAGCCGTGAAGTTCTGGCAGTCGGTCGGCATCTCGCGCGTGATCCTGTCGCGCGAGCTTTCGCTCGATGAGGTGGCCGAGATCCGCCAGCGCTGCCCGGACATGGAGATCGAGGTCTTCGTGCACGGCGCGCTGTGCATCGCCTATTCCGGCCGCTGCCTGCTTTCCGGCTACTTCAACCACCGCGATGCCAATCAGGGCACCTGCACGAACGCCTGCCGCTGGGAATACGGCATGGATCATGCTGCCGAGGACATCGGCGGCGACGTGATCCCGATCCGGGCCTTGGACGGCTTGCAGACCCAACCCTTTGCCGAGACCGGCGAGGTGGCCCGCCATCCTCTGGCCGATCGCGTCTACACGCTGACCGAGCCGAACCGGCCGAACGAGCCGATGCCGGTCTTCGAGGACGAGCACGGCACCTACATCATGAACTCGAAGGATCTGCGCGCCATCGAGCATGTCGAGCGGCTGGTGGAAATCGGCGTGGACTCGCTGAAGATCGAGGGGCGCACGAAATCGCATTATTACGTCGCCCGAACGACGCAGGCCTATCGCCAGGCCATCGACGATGCCGTCGCCGGCCGTCCGTTCGATTCCTCGCTGATCGGCCGGCTCGATGCGCTGGCCAACCGCGGCTATACCGACGGCTTCTACACCCGCAAGCGGGCCTCCTCGACGCAGAACTATGAAACCGGAAGCTCGCGTTTCGTCAGCCAGCGCTTCGTCGGCGAGATCGTCGGCTATGCGAACGGTCTGGCCGAGATCGAGGTCAAGAACCGTTTCGGCATCGGCGATACGATGGAGCTGATCACGCCGGCCGGCAATCGAACGTTCGTGCTGGGCACGATGCAGGACGCCCGCAGCGGCCGGGCCGTGGATCTGGCGCCGGGGAGCGGCCATCGCGTGCGCATCCCGCTGGATGCGGATCCGGGCGAGTCGGCGCTGCTGGCCGTCTGCCTGGCGCCAGAGGCACAAGCGACCCGAGATACCGCCGAGGCTTAAGCCTGGAGATAAAGCAGGTACAGATAGCCGGCGTAGGCCGCGGCCAATATGCCGCCTTCCAGCCGGCTGACGCGGCCGTTGGATCGAAAGCCGAAGGCGAATGCGAACAGGGCGATGCTGAAGACGAACATCAGCGGCAGATCGCGCAGCAGCACGGAGCCGGCAAAGCTTCCGGGATGAATCAGCGCCGGCATGCTCAGCACCGCCAGCGTGTTGAACATGTTCGAGCCGATGATGTTGCCGATGGCCAGATCCGCCTCGTTCTTCAGCACCCCGACGATCGAGGCGACGAGCTCCGGCAGGCTCGTGCCGATGGCGATGATCGTCAGTCCGATGACCAGATCGCTGACCCCGAACGCATGCGCCACCTCGACCGCGCCCCAGACCACGGCGCGCGAGCTGACGAGCATCACCGTGATGCCGAGCAGCAGCCACGCCAGCGACGCGCCCAGCCCCATGGCCTCGGCAACGGCCTCGGCCGCCTCGCGTGCCAGCACGTCGCTCCGCTCCCTAAGGCCGATGCGCGTCAGCCACCACAAAAGCAGGCCCAGGCCAGAGAGCAGCACCAGACCGTCGCTCCGGCCAAGGTCGCCATCGGCCATCAGCGCCAGCGCCAGGAACATGATCAGAAACAGCACCGGAATCTCGCGGCGCAGCGTCACCGACTGCACGACAAGCGGCGCAACCAGCGCCGTCACGCCGAGCACCAGGCCGATGTTGGCGATGTTCGAACCGATGGCATTGCCGATGCCCATGTCGCGGTTGCCGGATGCGGCGGCAAAGGCCGAAACCAGCATCTCCGGTGCCGAGGTGCAGAAGCTGATCACGGTCAGGCCGATGATGATCGGCGGCACGCCGAGATTGCGCGCCAGGCTCGCGGCCCCATGGATGAAGCGATCCGCGCCCCAGATCAGGCACGCGAATCCGGCGACGATGGCAGACCCGGCCAGCAGCATGGCCTGAGCTTAACGCCCGGCCCCGGCGCTGGCCATGCCCCTTGCCAAGACCAGCTCTTGCCGCTGAACTGGCGCCATGTACGAGAAGATCCTGGAGTTTACCGTCGCCCATGCGGCGACGATCTTCGGCCTGGGGCTCGTCAGCATGCTCATCGGCATCCTGTCGCTGCCCTATCTCGTCGCGCGGATCCCCGAGGACTATTTCAGCCATCATCGCCGCCATGTCCTGCCCGACGGCATCCGGGCATGGATGATCCGCATGCTGAAGAACCTGCTCGGCGCCGTGCTGCTGCTGGCAGGGCTGATCATGCTGTTCACACCCGGACAGGGACTGCTGACGATGCTGTTCGGACTGATGTTGATGAACTATCCCGGCAAGTATCAGCTCGAGCGCTGGATCATCAGCAGGCCGGCCGTCTTCAAGGCCGTCAACTTCCTCAGAACGCGCCACGGCCATCCGCCGCTGCTGCCGCCGTTGCATCCGAAATCCGGAAACGATTCACAGGCCTGAATCCGCCGGCCTGATGTCATCCACATGACACTTGCATTCTCTCCCCTGCCGGTGAAGATGCGCACAAAATTCAGACCCACAGGAAACAGAATCATGAAAATCACGAGAAATGCCTTGCTGGCCAAAACCAGGGAGATGGGAATCCGCGGCGTATCGAGAAAGACGAAGCGCGAGATCATCCACATCCTGCAGACCGAGGAGGGCAATGCCCCCTGCTTCGGCAGAATCCCGGACTGCGGCATCACCGACTGCCTGTACCGCGCCGAATGCGTCTGAGGCCCGGGGCCGTATCCAGCGAAGAGGAGCCATCACGGCTCCTCTTTTGTTTCACAGATGATGCGAGGCGTCGATCTTTGCGGTGATGAACTGGCTGTGATGGATGCCGAGCAGATCGGCCAGCCGCCGCAGAAGCTGCTCCTCGTAGGGATCGACCCGGCCGTCGGCCATCGCGATACGCCACAGCCGTCGAAGAATACCGATGCGCTCCTCGGTGGAAAAGCCGGTGACGATGCGCGAGGTGAAGCGATGCAGATCCAGCGACGCATCGGCCGCGCGCACCGCTTCCTCCAGCAGCTCGCCGGCCTCGCCGTCGGACAGCTGAAATGCCTGTTTCAGCGAGTTCAGGATCTCATGGCGCTCGGCCTCGTCGATGCGGTCGTCCACGCGCATCAGCTCGACCATGACCGCCGCCACGCACAGCTCCAGCGAATGCTCCTGGGCCTGATCCCTCTGAAATAGGGCCTTCAACGACTTCAGCATGCAAGCCTCCAGGGATGCGCCTGATGTTGCGCTTTCATCGGCATGATAGCCTTGCGCGATGCTGCTGGCGATGTTCATCCTGCTTTCGGTGCCGCTGGGCGCATTCTGCGCCTGGTTTGCCTGGAAGGCCTGGAAGGTGGGACGCATGAATGTCGTGCGCGCCATGTCCTTTCTGTCCTTCTGCTGCTTTGCCACCGCCATCATCGTCGGCATCTGGGCCTGGCTGGCGCTGCAGGCCTAGGCCGTTATCCCAATGTTTCCGGATAATTGCACGATATATCCGTGCTTGCGGCTTTGACGCCCCCGTCCAGTACGTCTATACCCATGGATGCCGGTGGCCAGCGACGGCGATTCCGCCGGCCTGGGGGTGCCCATGCCCTGGACATCGAATATCGGCTTCATCTTCGACAGCCGCTGGGCGGATCTGGCGTTCACACTCGCAGCCATCCTGATCGCGGCCTTTGGCGTGCTGGCCCATGATGATCTGCTCGTGGCCTTTTGCATCCCGGCCGTGATCGGCATCTTCCGCCAGTTCCTGGCCTACATGACGGTCCCCTTCGTGCTCTCCTACGGTATTGCCGTGCTGCTCGGGCTGATCTGGCTGGATATCCCGGCGCGGCTGGGGTCCGGCGCTTGACCAGACCCCTCGTCTATCTCGGCCAGCAGCTTGCGGCCTACGGCTTTGGCAACGATCATCCCTTTGGCCCGGACCGGATGGACGCCTTTCGACGCGAGGCCGAGAAACGCGGGCTCCTGAAGGCTGTGCGCATCATCGAACCGGTCATCGCCAGCGAGGCTGCGATCCGCCGCTTCCATACACCGGCCTACATCGAGCTCGTGCGCGCGCTGTCCGAAACCGGCGAGGGCTATCTCGATGCCGGCGACACGCCGGCGTTTCCCGGCATGTTCGAGGCCGCGGCCACGGTCGCCGGCTCCGTCTGCGATGCGGCCGACCGGCTGATGCATGGCGAGGCCAGATGCGCCTTCGTGCCGATCGCGGGGCTGCATCATGCGCGCCGGAATGCTGCTGCCGGCTTCTGCGTGTTCAACGACTGCGGCATCGTCATCGAGCATCTGAAGGCCGTGCATAAGCTTGCGCGCATCGCCTATGTGGACATCGACGCGCACCACGGCGACGGCGTGTTCTATGCGTTTGAGAGTGATCCCGCCGTCTGGATTGCGGACATCCACGAGGATGGCCGCTTCCTGTATCCCGGCACCGGCTTTGCCGAGGAGCGCGGCAAGGGCGCGGCCGA
>CAZDLB010000072.1:0-9234 GCA_964505995.1 uncultured Zetaproteobacteria bacterium | reverse complement strand
GAGTACGATGTCGTCGTCATCGGCGCAGGCCCCGGCGGCTATGTGGCCGCGATCCGCGCCGCCCAGCTTGGGCTGAAGACGGCCTGCATCGAGGGCAAGCATCTGGGCGGCATCTGCCTGAACTGGGGCTGCATCCCGACCAAGGCGCTGCTCCGGACGGCCGAGATCATCAATGTCATCAAGCATCACGGCAAGGAACTGGGCGTCGGTCTGACGACGCCGAAGCCGGATCTTATTCAGGCCGTGGCGCGCTCGCGCGCGATTTCCGAGAAGCTGAACAAGGGCATCGGCTTCCTGTTCAAAAAGAACAAGGTCGAGCATATCGAGGGCTTTGCGCGCTTTGAGGCCGGCAACCGCCTGGTCGTCGAGAAGGATGGCGAAACGCGCGAGGTGACGGCGAAACACGTGATCGTCGCAACCGGTGCGCGTGCCCGCGCCTTCCCCGGCATGGAGGTCGACGGCAAGGTGGTCATCACCTACATGCAGGCGCTGGCCCCGACGAAGCTGCCGAAGAAGCTGACGATCATCGGCTCCGGCGCGATCGGCATGGAGTTCGCGTATTTCTACAATGCGATGGGTTCCGAGGTGACCGTGATCGAGGCCGCCGAGCAGGTGCTGCCGCTGGAGGATCACGAGATCTCGAAGATCGTCGAGCGCAGCTTCAAGAAGAACGGCATCAAGGTCATTACCGGCGCGATGGTTTCATCGGCGAAGAATGTCGATGGCAGGGGTGTCGTCGAGTACGAGCGCAAGGGCAAGAGCGAGAGCATCGAGTCCGATCAGGTGCTGGTTGCGGTCGGCGTGATCGGCAATACCGACAACATCGGCGCCGAGAACACGCAGATGAAGATCGAGCGCAATACCATCGAGGTGGACGACTGGTATCGCACCGACCATCCGGGCGTGTATGCAATCGGCGATGTCGTCGGCGCCCCGGCGCTGGCGCATGTTGCCAGCCATGAAGGCATCGTCTGTGTCGAGGCCATCGCGGGACTGAATCCGCACAAGGTGGACTACGGCAACGTGCCCGGCTGCACCTACTGCCAGCCGCAGGTCGGTTCCTGCGGCAAGACCGAGAAGCAGTGCCAGGAGGAAGGCATTCCGGTCAAGATCGGACGCATGAGCTATGCCCCGAACGGCAAGGCCCTGGGCCTGGCCGAGACCGAAGGCATGGTCAAGACGATCTTCCACGCCGAGACGGGCGAGCTGCTGGGCGCGCACATCGTCGGCGCCGAGGCGACCGAGCTGATCGTGTCGCTGCAGCTGGCGCGCACGCTGGAAACCACCGAGGCGGAGCTGATGCATCACATGTTCCCGCATCCGACGCTGTCGGAGATGATCCACGAGTCGGTGCTCGACTCCGAGGGCCGCGCGATTCATATCTGATCCGTGTTGTTGCAATGAGAAAGGCTCCTGCGGGAGCCTTTTTCATGCCATGCCTTTCCCTGGCGCCTATGCCAGCAGCACCGCGACGATGCCGGTGAGGAAGATGCCGTCGAAGGTGCCGGCGCCGCCGATCGAGGCGATGGGGGTTCCCAGCCGGGCGACATCCTTCAGGCGCAGCAGATCGGCGCCGATCATGACCCCGAGCGTGCCGCAGATGTAGGCCAGCGGCGCCGCCATTTCATGGTTGATCGAAATCGCCACGATGGCGGCGGCCAGCGGCGCGATCAGCGGCGGCATGCCGATGCCGATGCCGGGGATGGGGCGACTGAAGGCATAGCAGATCGCAGTGACGAGGCCGACAGCCAGCAGCAGCTCCGGCATGTCGAAGTCGAAGCGGCGGATCAGGCTGGCGGAAAACACCAGCGGCACCAGGCAGCCGCCGACATTGACGGCGATCTGCGTATGGCCGGTGAACGGCAGCACCGGCATGTGCAACAGCTTCAACGGGTTGTCGGGCTCCAGATCGGGTTCGGGCTTCTCGGCCGGAATCGAGAACAGGCGCATATTGATGCCGCTGCCCAACAGCGAGACGAACAGCAGCAACATGCCCTGCGCGGTCGTCAGCCCGAGCTTGTCGAAGGCGATGGCCACCAGCCCCAGCTGAATGAACAGCAGCAGTACGACCAGCAGCAGCGCGAAGGCGAGCAGATGCAGGGGATTAAACGGGCCGCGCATACGGATCAGGCCCCGCCGGCAATGTCGTTATACCACAGGCAGCGAGGCCGCGCATCCACGCCCTCAGCCCAGGCCCTCCGCCCCGGGACGGGCGCACGGGCTGTCCTACAGGTATTCCGGCAGATGGCTGCGAAGCTCGTCGGGCTTCAGAGACGCCAGATGACGCCCGATCTCGCTGTTCAGTGCCTGCTGCACCGGCTTGCTGTACTGCTCGCGCAACAGCCCCAGAAAGGCGGGCGGGGCCACGACATAGAGCTTGTCGCAATCGCCATTGGCGCAGGCCTTGTGCAGATACTCGCCCAGTTCGCGGGCGAAGCTTTCCGCCTCATGCTTCTTCGGATCGGTCGGCTGTTCCATCGCATGCCGCCCCTGGCCAGCCGAATCGAAGGCTCGGCCGGGAAGGTCGGTGGTCAGCTCGCGATCATGCTTGCGTGAATCCTGATGGTCGAAACGTCGATGTTCGCTCAGGCCGGCCCTGCCTCCCGTGGAGGTATAGACGACGGCCTGGGCGCTGTCCGCTGCAAGAACCCAGATACGAGACATAGGCACCTCCTTCTGTCTCTAATATAGATGCCGCAATGCCCGCTTTCCAGCGCCCTATTTCTTGATGCGCGTGATCTTCGAGCCTTCGAGATTGAGGTTGTACATCAGCCCCTTGTTCGAGAAGATGAAGCCGATGATCGGTTTCCGGGCCGTGTTCGTATCGATGGCGCCACCCGCCCCGAGTGTCGCGATCGCGACGCTGCCGTCCACGCCGACCTTCCAGCCTTCGGACTGGCGGAACTTGCGCAACGCCTCCCGGGTCATGAACAGGATGATCTGGGACTTGATCTGCGCGCCGAGCTGGAAGCCGACGGAACCGGAAACCGTGCTGTAGTAGCCGACGGTCCTGCCGCCGACGAGCAACGCGCCCTCGCCGTATTCGCCGCCGACGACAACGCCGGCCTTGAACACCTCGGGGAAGACGAGCATGCCGGCGGCCTTTCTGGCGAGCTCCCTGCCGGCGGGAACCTTTTCATAAAAGATCGACAGCGTGGCGCGCACCTTGGCGTCGATCTCGGTCTTGCTCGCCGCATGGGCCGGCGGCGCGATCAGCAGCAGTGCGAAAGCGAACAGCGCGATGAGGGAATAGGACAGAAAACGAAAGGACATGTTCATGGCAGCCTCCTGTAGCTACCAGTATAACATGTTTTTCAGGGGTTGATGGCGGCGCTCACGCCCTTGTCCGAACACGACAGGCGGACATTGGTCAGATCCAGCGGCAGCGATACGGGCCGGGTCAGATCCAGGGTGCCGCTCAGCGATTTCACGCCATCGGCAATGACCTCATAGGGGATGCGGGAACAGTCGCCGCTGGCCAGGATCACGAGCCGGGCCATCTTGCTTTCGCTGGCGATGACGCCCGGCGTGCCATGATCGATCATGTAGGTGTATCTCGCAGCCCAACCCGGGCTGGCCCCAAGCATCAGCAGCAGGACGAATGAGATCAGTTTGTTCAACATGGGGCTCTCCGTGGGGCTGTTTCTGTTTTCCGTGCAAGGGAGTCTAGCCTGGATGGCAGCCGTCGCCAGGGTTTGAAACGGAGCCTTCCCGCGCCTAGTCTCGTATCGATGTCGAGAGGTCTTCGCATGCTGGGAACGCTGCTTCTGATTCTTCTGGCTCTGATGTTGCTGGCCGCCGCCGGGCTCAGCATCGCATCGCGCTGGGTGGAGCCGGCCGGCCTTGCCCAGGGGAGGCTGGCCCCCTGTCCGCCGCGGCCGAACTGTGTGTGCAGCGAGTCCGCGGACGAAGCCCACCGCATCGCGCCGATCCGCTTCAACGGCGATGCCGCCGAGGCCTGGCAGCGCCTGATTGCCAGCATCGAGGCCATGGGCGGGCATATCCGCAAGCGGGAGGACGCCTATCTGCATGCGACATTCGCGACGCCGCTCATGCGCTATATTGACGATGTCGAGGCGCGACTGGATCGCGAGGCGTCCGTCATTCATCTGCGTTCGGCCTCGCGGGTCGGGCATTCGGATCTGGGGGCGAATCGCAAGCGCGTGGAGATGATCCGGCAGCGCTTTGCTGAGGGGACTAGCGGATCAGCAGGCGGTGCATGACCGCGATGCAGCGGTCCATGATGCACATCAGCCCGGCCTCGGTCGCGATTCTCCAGGCATCCTCGTTGACGATGCCCTGCTGCAGCCACAGCGCTTTCGCCCCGATTTGCACGGCCTGTTCGGCAATCGGCGGCGTGGCCTCGGGCTTGCGGAACACATCGACGATATCGACCGGTTCGGGGATGTCGCTCAGGCTCGGATAGACCTTGCGGCCGAGGATTTCTTCAGCCTTGGGATGCACGGGAAAGACCTCGTAGCCCTGCTCGATCAGAAAGGCCGCAATCTGATGGCTGGTGCGTTCGGGCTTCGGCGAGCAGCCGACCACGGCGATCGTTCTGGATTCGCGCAGCAGGCGCGCGATCTCATCCTCGTCCGGATTGCTCCATCCTGGCTTGTCCATGCCGGCCTCCTGAGGGGAATGGCTTGGAATATGCAGGCCAGGTGGCCAAAAGCAAGCGATTCGGGTACGCTTGCAGGGCATCGGGCCGCGCAAGACGCCCGCTGCGACGGAGGGAGGTGTGCCGATTCGACTGCGCCGGAAAGGATGGCTGCTGCTTGCGATGGGTCTGGCGATCTGGCCCGCACTCCCCTCTGTGGCGTCGGCCGCCGCGGATCTGGCGCAGCAGCGCCAGTGGTTTGAGCAGGCGCGCCAGGCGCTGAAGGATGGCGATGACGAGCGTTTCGCATCCCTGAAGAAGCGGCTGAAGGATTACCCTCTCTATCCCTATCTTGAAATCTGGCAGGCCAGGGCGGATCTGAAGCTCGGACTGGATGCCGAGGTCGAACAGGTTCTGGCCACCCATGCCCGGATTCCCGAATCGCTGGACCTGCGTCTGGAATGGATACGCAATCTGGCCGAGCGCGGCCAGTGGCCGCATGTGGCCGATCAGATGGCGCGGATGCCCGGCATCGCCAGAAGCATGCCCGAGATTGCCGTCGTTGCCCTGTGGCGGACCGGCCGAGAGCAGGAAGCCCTGCAGCAATTCGGCCGTCGCTGGCAGCAGGGAGCCATGAGCGGAGATCTGGCCTGGCGCGTTGAGCGCGCGTGGCGGCAGGCCGGTCATCCGACGGCGGAAGAGATCGCTGCCCGGATCGTTTCGCTGGGCAGGGCCGGGCGCTGGCAGGCGGTGGCGGAGCTGATCGCCGGGGACAAGGGGTTCGGCTGGGTGCAGGCCTGGCGGGCGCTGCGGGAGCATCCGGAGGGCCTGACGGGCGCCTGGCCGTCCGGCGTGCCGGCCAGGGTCAGGCTGCGCGTGTTCGAGGATGTATTGCAGCGACTGGCGCGAAAGGATGTCGAGCTGGCCTGGCAGGCCCTGGACCGGCATCGCGCGCTGGCCGGGAAGAAGCGGCATGAACTTGCGAAGCGGATCGCGCTCAGGGCGGCCAGGCGCCACGATCCGCAGGCCCTGCGCTGGCTCGAATCGCTGCCGCGCGCGGTGCAGGATGCCGATACACGGGCCTGGCGCGCACGGCTCTTGCTTCTGGCCGGGGATGATCGCGGCCTGCTCAAGGCCGTGCAGGCCATGCCCGAAAAGGAGCGATCCCAGAGCCGCTGGCGCTTCTGGCAGGCGCGCGCGCTGCTCCATTTGGGACAGAAAAAACAGGCCGAGCGCATGCTGAGGGAGCTGGCCGCCGATCGCGGCTATTACAGCTTTCTGGCCGCCGAGCAGCTGGGGCTGCCGTACAGTTTCGCGGCGGTGGAGTTTGAGGCGGATCCGGATCTCGTCCGGCGTCTGGAGCAGCTTCCCGCGATGCGGCGCGCGGCCGAGTGGTGGATGCTGGATGATGCGGCCCGGGCCAACCGCGAATGGTATCTTGCGATGGCGGGCGCCGATGCCGAGTCCTGGAAGGCCGCTGCGGCGCTGGCCCTGCAGCGGCAATGGTATGACCGCATGATCTATGCCGCCTGGCGCGCCGGTGAGCGGGATGCGCTGAGCCTGCGCTTTCCACGGGGATATGCGAAAAGCGTGCATCGCCATGCCGCCGATGCCGGACTAGATGCGTCGCTGATCTGGAGCGTGATCCGGCAGGAATCGGCATTCAATAGGCGCGCCGTTTCCCGCAGCGGCGCCCGCGGACTGATGCAGCTGATGCCGGCCACGGCCCGGCATGTGGCCTCCAGGCATGCCCTGCATGTCCGCAGCGATGATCTGTTTGAGCCGGAAACCAACATCCGGCTGGGTTCATTGTATCTGGCCGAGCTCAATGAGCGCTTCGATGGCAATGTGGCGCTGATGGCCGCGGCCTACAACGCCGGCCCATCGCGCGTGGATCGCTGGATGCAGAAGACGCCGTTCGTCCATCGCGAGGCCTGGATCGAGGCGATTCCGTTCGATGAGACGCGGCGCTATGTGCAGCAGGTGCTGGCCTTCATCGTGGTCTACGACTGGCTCCAGAGCCGGGAGCCGACGCCGATGAGCAACTATCTGGCATCGAGCACGGCCGCGGATGCCTCGCTGAAACCCGCCGCGTCCGGCAAGGATGAAGCCGCGCTGCTGAACTGATGGCTACGCCCCTGCGGAACCGGGACTAACGATTTTCTTCATTTTCTGCGATACTGCGGCGCCATCGGCCTGCAAGGGTCAAGACTTCTGGAATGAGCGAATCAGATATGGCGATGAAATACATTACGGATGATCTGCGAATCAGCGGCATGAGCGAGGTGGCCGCGCCCGAGCAGGTGCATGCCGAATATCCGATCAGCGAGGCGGCGGCGCGCACGACGTTCGAGGCGCGTCAGGCCATCCACAAGATTCTCTACGGCGAGGACGATCGCCTGCTGGTCGTCATCGGTCCGTGCTCGATTCACAATCCGGATGCCGCGCTCGAATATGCCGGCCGCATCAAGAGGATGCGCGAGGAGCTGGGCGACGATCTGATGATCGTCATGCGCGTCTATTTCGAGAAGCCGCGCACGACCGTGGGCTGGAAGGGCCTGATCAACGACCCGAATCTCGACGGCTCGTTTGAGATCAACAAGGGCATCCGCCTGGCGCGCAAGCTGCTGCTCGAGGTCAACGAGATGGGCGTGCCGGCCGGCACCGAGTTCCTCGATCTGATCACCCCGCAGTATATCGCCGATCTCGTCAGCTGGGGTGCGATCGGTGCGCGCACGACCGAATCGCAGGGGCACCGCGAGCTGGCCAGTGGCCTGTCCTGTCCCGTGGGCTTCAAGAACGGCACCGACGGCGGCTTCCAGATCGCCATCGACGCGATTGCCGCGGCGCGCCATCCGCATGTCTTTCTGTCGCTGACGAAGCAGGGCAAGTCGGCCATCTTCTCCACGCACGGCAACGAGGACTGCCACATCATTCTGCGCGGCGGCAAGGAGCCGAACTACGATGCCGCCAGCGTGGCCAGGGCGGTCGAGGAGCTCAAGCGGGCCGGAGTCAATCCGCATCTGATGGTGGATTGCAGCCATGCCAACAGCCGCAAGCAGTTCAAGAAGCAGATCGAGGTCGGCGAGGATCTCGCCCGCCAGATCGCATCGGGCAACCGCAACATCGTCGGCATCATGATTGAAAGCCATCTCAAGGAAGGCCGGCAGGATATCAAGCCGGGACAGAAGCCCGAGTACGGGGTCAGCATCACGGACGCCTGTCTGGGCTGGGAGGATTCCGAGGCGCTGCTGCGAACGCTGGCAAAGGCGGCGCGCCAAAGGCGCCAGGCCTGATAAAGAAAGCCCGGGCCATGCCCGGGCTGTTTCCCTTTTCGTCTAGTCGTTTTTCTTTCTGGCCTCGTTCACCCGCAGCGTGCGGCCGGCATAGTCGGTGCCGTCGAGCTGCCGGATGGCGGCTTTCGCGTCGGCCGCGGCCATCTCGACGAAGGCATAGCCCTTGGGCCGGCGGCTGCGCCGATCCTTGACCATGCGCACCTCGATGACGGTGCCGAAGGGGGCGAACAGGTTGCGGATATCATCCTCGCCGGCATTGAACGGGATGTTGCCGACATAGATGCTGCGGGTTTCGCCGGAGGACTCCTTCTTCGAGCCGCCCCGCAGCGCCACGCCCAGACCGCCGATGATGATGCCGAGCATGATGCCGGTGGCGAACACCGATCCCGCCGGCACGCCGGCGAATGCCCCGCTCAGGTCCACGGCATAGTAGCCGGCCAGCGAGAAGGCAGCGGAAACAACCAGCAATTGAATAAAACACGATAATGACATGCGTGATCTTCTCCTTGTGAAGTGCGCCAAGACTGCCAAATCACCGGCGTAAAAGCACGCAAAGGTCCCGATGGGCAATCCGCGCCCATCCCGCTAGCATGCGGCCGATGAGTCGAAAGGTGATTCCGATCCAGGTCGAGGGCGAGGGGCAGCCGATGGCCGGCAAGCCATCCTGGCTGAAGGTGCGCGCGCCGATGTCGAAGGAATACCGCGATATCGCACGCCTGATGCGCGAGCTGAAGCTGAACACGGTCTGCGAGGAGGCCTCCTGCCCGAACATCGGCGGCTGCTGGAAGCATGGCTCGGCGACGTTCATGATCCTCGGCCGCGTCTGCACGCGCACCTGTGCGTTCTGCGATGTCGAGACCGGCAGGCCCGATCCGGTTGATCCGGACGAGGCGGTGAATCTGGCCAGGGCCGTGGCCCGGATCGGCCTGAAGCATGTGGTGATCACGTCGGTGGACCGCGACGATCTTCCCGATGGTGGCGCCGGTCATTACGCGACCGTGATCCGTGAGCTGAAGGCGCGCCAGCCCGAGGTCACGATCGAGATTCTGACCCCTGATTTTCAGCGCAAGCCGGATTCCTGCCTGGAAACGGTGATCGAGGCGGGGCCGGACATCTTCAATCACAATCTGGAAACCGTGCCGCGGCTGTACCGCTCGGTGCGACCCGGCGCGCGCTATTTCACGTCGCTGCGTCTGCTGCAGCGCGCCAAGGAGCTTGATCCGTCTGTCGTCACGAAGTCCGGCATCATGGTCGGGCTTGGCGAGGAGCGCGACGAGATCCTCCAGGTCATGGACGATCTGCGCGAGGCCGGCGTGGACATCCTGACCATCGGCCAGT
>CAZDLB010000071.1:0-9256 GCA_964505995.1 uncultured Zetaproteobacteria bacterium | reverse complement strand
TGCTCGACCTCGACCGTGGTGTAGATGCCGCCGCGCACATTGAACACCGCCGTCACCTTCAGATAGCGCGGATCGAGTGCGGCGATCAGATCGTTGGCGATCATGTTCGTGACCTGCTCGTGGAAATGGCCCTCGTCGCGGAAGCTCCAGTAATACAGCTTCAGCGATTTCAGCTCCACGCACAGCTGATCCGGCACATAATCGAGCTTGATCTCGGCAAAATCCGGCTGGCCGGTCTTCGGGCACAGGCAGGTGAATTCGGGCGAGTCGATGCGGATGTGGTAATCCCGCTCCGGATTCGGATTGGCAAAGGTCTCCAGTTCGCGGGACGGAGCGTTAAGCCTGGCTCCCAGTTTCTCGTTCATGATTCAACCTCGAAATGCTTGATGATATCGGTATAGATCGCCGTGAGTTCCTCCAGTTCGCTCACGGCCACGCGTTCGCCGACCTGGTGAATGGTCGAGTTCGTCAGCCCGAGCTCGGCCACCGGTACGCCGGCCGCGGCCAGAAAACGGCCGTCGGATGTGCCGCCGCCGGTATCGCGCACGGTCTCGATGCCGCACTGACGCAGGATCGAGGCGCAGACCAGGTTCAAAAACGGGCCGTCGGGCGTGCGGAAGGCCTCGGCCTGATGCTGGATATCCAGAATCGCGTCCACGCCCTCGAAGGCGTCAAAGATGCGCTGCTGGATTCCCTCGAAATCGATGCCGGGATTGTAGCGGATATCGATGGCGATCTCGCAGATGCCGGGAATGACGTTCATCGCCCCGGTTCCGGCCTTCAGATTCGTGATCTGGCAGGTGGTCGGCGGGAAGCCTTCGGCCGGCTTCCCCCAGTCGATCTCGATGATGCGCTCAAGCGCCGGCACGGCCCGGTGCACGGCATTGTCGGCATCCTCGGGATAGGCTGAATGTCCCTGCATGCCCTCGACGACGGCGGTGATCTGCACCACGCCGCGACGTCCGCGCCGTATCACATCGCCAACCCTGACGGAGGAGGACGGCTCGCCGACGATGGCCGCATCCGGAAGCTTGCCATCGGCCTGAAGCCTTTCGACGATGCGGATCGTGCCGTCCACCGACTCGCCTTCCTCATCGGATGTGATCAACAGCTGCATGCCGGGCAGGGGGTGACCTTCCTCGATCAGGGCCCGGATCGCGGCCAGCCAGCAGGCGATGCCACCCTTCATGTCCTGGGCGCCACGGCCATGCAGCACGCCATCCTCGACGATGGCATCGAACGGCGGATGCGGCCAGCCATCCAGCGGTCCGGTCGGTACGACATCGGTATGTCCGGCAAAGGCGAGCACGCCAGGCGTTTCGCCCGCCCGCTCATAGATGCTGTTCGTCACGCCACCGGCATCGACACGGGTGCGCGTGAATCCAAGCGGCGCCAGGAACGCCTCGATCCAGTCCTGGCAGCCGGCATCCTCGGGGGTTGGCGACTGGCGGCGAATCAGCGTCCGGGCAATGTCCAGCGCCGGCGGCACATCGGTTCCGGAACCCGGATTCGCAGCATCATTCATTCGGGTCCACCTCGGTAAAGGATTCGCATCGCCGCTCGATCGTCGCAAAGCAGGAGTTTGCGGCCGCTGCCGACTCGATGCGCTGAAGCAGCGGCGACTCTACGTGCTCGTAGATTTCCATGAAAGTGGTTTTGCCGCGGCTCTGCCGAACCAGCAGTCGCCCCCGGACCCCGAATGCCTTTTCGACGTGCGCCAGCCAGCCGAGCAGTTGCGCCTTCATCTCGATGCCGGCGTGATACCAGATGAAGGCCGAGCACCTCGGCACGGCATTGCTAGCCGGCATGACAGGCCTCGCCAAGCTCGATTCCGGTTCCGTCTTCCAGCGTCAGCCCGGAAGATGCCGATTCAGCCACCTCGATCGGCAGCCAGACGATGCCATGAGCCACTCCCTCATGATCCAGCGCCGCCGATTTCAGCTCGCCGATCGCCGATCCGCTGTTCAGGCGGACGGGGCAGGGGAGGTCGGTTTCGGGAGCCTTGCCAAGCCGGCAGCGATAAAGCCGCTTGCGGATGCCACCGCGCCAGTGCATGCGGCTGGTCACCTCCTGACCGACATAGCAGCCCTTGTCGAAACTGACACCCTGAAACTCGATCAGGTTCGCATTCAGTGGGTACACGGAAGCATCCCATTCGCAGCCGAAACGGGGCAGGCCCTGGATGATGCGCATCGCCTCGATCTGATCCTCAGCGACCGCATGCTCCGAGTCTGCCAGGCATCGGTCGATGGCCTCATCCGCGGCCATGACCCAGAAACCGCGCGGGTCCTCAGAGATGCACAGCGCATGGCGATCATCCCGATGGCTGGTTGCCAGCCATCCTGCCCCCGGCTCTGAAAGGCCGAAGCGGTTCAGCCCCTCCACGGCATTCGCCCCCTGAATCGTGCAGACGCCCATGCTGGCAACGATGCCGATGCGCAGCTGGTAGCCCAGCGCGAAGCGGCGCAGGCGCGCGACCGTCGCCTCGGCGTATTCCGATGGCGTCAGCAGGATCAGCTCGTCGTTTACTCCCTCGAGGAGATAGAGTTCGGCTTCGGGCCTGCCCTGGGGCGTGAGCAGGCAGGCGTGGATGCCGCGATCCTGTGTCAGCCGGCGAATATCCTGGGTGAGCTGCCCCTGAAGGTAGTCGCGCAGTCCCTCGCCGGAGGCCTTGAGCACCGACCAGGCGGTGCGCCGGGCCATCACATAGGAATGGAACAGGGTTTCGGCCGTCTCGGGGCTAAGTCGTGGAAGGCGATGCTGCATGAAAGCGCAGGCTATCAGCTCGCCGGGAACGCATCCATGGGGCGCAGGCGATGGGGACGGCATCCGGGCGGGATGGCGGCTATACCCGAGTGCGACGCTCGGGTATAGTTCGCAGCTCGCGCAAGCCGTTCGGCTTGGTGGATTATCGTTGAAGCGGAGGCAGCATGGATTCTGCGGACAATCAGATCGGAAAGCGCAATCAGGATCAGGCGGTGCAGCCGTTTCCCAACTCGCGCAAGCTCTATATCGAGGGCTCGCGGCCGGATATCCGCGTCCCGATGCGCGAGATCCGGCTCTCGCCCACGCGCACGAAGAATGGCCTGGAGGAGAATCCCCCGGTGCTGGTCTATGATACCTCCGGCCCGTACACCGATCCGGACGCCGAGATCGACCTGAAGAAGGGCCTGAAGCCCATCCGCCTGGCATGGATCGAGGAACGCGGCGACACCGAGGAACTGGAGCAGCCGAGCTCGGCCTATGGCCGTCAGCGGCAGCAGGATGAATCGCTTGCCGGCCTGCGCTTCGCGCATCTGCGCAAGCCTCGCCGGGCCAGGGCCGGCTGCAATGTCACGCAGATGCACTATGCCCGCAAGGGCATCATCACGCCGGAGATGGAGTTCGTCGCCATCCGCGAGAATCAGCGTCGGGAGCATCTGCGCGAGATCACGAAGCAGCACCCGGGCGAGAGCTTCGGTGCCTCGATTCCGCGCGTGATCACGCCGGAGTTCGTCCGCGACGAGGTCGCGCGCGGCCGCGCGATCATCCCGGCCAACATCAACCACCCGGAGCTGGAGCCGATGATCATCGGCCGCAACTTCCTCGTGAAGATCAACGGCAACATCGGCAATTCGGCCGTAACCTCGTCGATCGAGGAAGAGGTCGAAAAGATGACCTGGGCCACGCGCTGGGGCGCGGACACGATCATGGACCTGTCCACCGGCAGGAACATCCACGAGACGCGCGAATGGATCATCCGCAACTCGGCCGTGCCGATCGGCACCGTGCCGATCTATCAGGCGCTGGAGAAGGTGGACGGAAAGCCCGAGGAGCTGAGCTGGGAGATCTTCCGCGATACGCTGATCGAGCAGGCCGAGCAGGGCGTGGACTATTTCACGATTCATGCCGGCGTGCTGCTGCGCTATGTGCCACTGACCGCGAAGCGCCTGGCCGGCATCGTCTCGCGCGGCGGCTCAATCATGGCCAAGTGGTGCCTGGCGCATCACAAGGAAAACTTCCTCTACACGCATTTCGACGAGATCTGCGAGATCATGAAGGCCTATGACGTCTCCTTTTCCTTGGGCGACGGCCTAAGGCCCGGCGCCATCGCCGATGCCAACGACGAGGCGCAGTTCGCCGAGCTGCACACGCTCGGGGAGCTGACGAAGGTCGCCTGGAAGCACGATGTGCAGACGATGATCGAGGGGCCGGGGCATGTGCCGATGCAGATGATCAAGGCCAACATGGATGAGCAGCTCAAGCACTGCTACGAGGCGCCGTTCTATACGCTTGGCCCGCTGACGACCGATATCGCGCCGGGCTATGACCATATCACGTCCGGCATCGGCGCAGCACAGATCGGCTGGTACGGCTGTGCGATGCTCTGCTATGTGACGCCGAAGGAGCATCTGGGGCTTCCGAATCGCGATGACGTGAAGGCTGGCGTGATCACGTACAAGATCGCCGCTCATGCCGCAGACCTGGCCAAGGGGCATCCGGGGGCCCAGCAGCGCGACGATGCGCTTTCCAAGGCGCGCTTCGAGTTCCGCTGGGAGGATCAGTTCAACCTGAGCCTCGATCCGGATACGGCGCGCGCCTTCCATGACGAAACGCTGCCGAAGGATTCGGCCAAGGTGGCGCATTTCTGCTCGATGTGCGGGCCGAAGTTCTGCTCGATGAAGATCACGCAGGACGTGCGCGATTATGCCGAGAAACATGGCCTGGAGACCACGGAGGCCATCGAGGCCGGCATGCAGCAGCAGTCCGAGGCCTTCAACAAGGGCGGCGGCGAGATCTACCGCAAGGCCTGATGCATCGGCTATAATGCAGTTGGACGGGCTGTTCCCGTCACGCAAGGAGGCGATCATGCTCAAAGCCAGGGACATCATGAATGCCGAGCCGGCCCATTGCACGGCCGAGACACCGCTGGCCGAGATCGCCCGGCGTTTTGCCGAGGAGGATCTGACCGGGCTGCTCGTCGTCGATGATGAGAAACGGCTGCTCGGCGTGATTACCGACTCGGATCTGATCGATCAGCAGGCCAATCTGCATCTACCCACGGCGCTGGCCGTGTTCGATATGGTCATCCCGGTGGGCGAGCAGCGCTTCGAGGAAGAGCTTGCCCGCATGCAGGCCATGACTGCCGAGGATCTGATGCAGCCGGAGGTTAAAAGCGTGCAGCCCGATGCCGGCCTGGACGAGATCGCAACGATCATGTCTGATGCGCATGTGCACCATCTGCCGGTGCTCGATGGCGACACCGTCGTCGGCATGATCTCCCGCCACGATGTGATCCGCGCCCTGGCCCGACGCAATGCCGGAGCCGCGCACGCGTGAACCCGATCCGGCTTCGGAGTGAAGCGGAAACCATTGCCTTTGCCCAGCGTTTTGCCGAATCCCTGAAACCCGGGGATATCGTCGCGCTGCACGGCGAGCTTGGTGCCGGCAAGAGCGTGTTCTGTCGCGCCGTGATGCGCGCGCTCGGGGTGACGGACGAGGCCATGCCCAGCCCGACCTTTGCCATCATCCAGGAATATGAGGGGAGGGGGTGCAGGCTGGCGCACATGGACTGGTATCGCCTGGAGGGCGCCGAGGAACTCGAGGCCATCGGCATCCGGGATTATTTCCAGCCGCCATGGATCTGTCTGATCGAATGGCCCGAACGCGCCCCGGAGCTGCTGGGTTCCCGTGTGCGCCATGTCTCGCTGATGCTTGATGCGAGCAATCCCGAGATCCGCTTCATCACACTTTCCTGATCCATCAATTCGGTTCCGGTGGCATTGATCACCGGCCTTCTGCAGTCAGGCGCCTAGACTTCGGAACATACCCGACGGAACAGGAGAATGACATGCAGACGATCTATCTCAGACTCACCGAAGAACTCAACCGCCTGATCCACACGCTGTGGTTCTGCCTGATCAAGGGGCCGGCGGCTCTGATGGCGCTCGGCGTCTTTGCCGCCCTGATCTTCAGCCCGGACAGGCTGGCTGCGGTGACCGTCAGTCTGGCGACGCAGTCGCTGAATCCGGAGTTCATCATCGATGCCGTGGCCACCTGGTTTCTGATCGGTGCCATCCTGGTGGGGCTGAATCTTTCACACCGGTATCTGAGCCGTCAGATCAGGGGCTCCGGAGCACGGGCGAGCCAGCAGGCCTAACGCCGGACGCGGAACAGGCGGAACTTTCCGCCGACCCGCTTGTGGTAATAAAGCCAGTGTTCATCAGCGTTTAGCGCCGGCCCTTCAACAAAGTCCTGATGCCCGATGGCCAGTATCTCCGTCGGCCTGCCGAAGGGATCTCTCCGAGTGGAGCGCCTGGCATGCATGATGCGCGAGACAGGCCTGCCGCGACGGATGCTGTCCCTGTCCATGCGAGTGAAGAACAGCTCCAGTCCATTGCGCGAGAGCGCTGCGGCGTATTCCAGCGCATCGGTATTGATGTTGCGCATGATTCGACGGGCCTGTTCTTCGTTGCAGACAAAGCGCTCCCCAGTCCGGACGCAGAGCAGGATATCCGCAGCCAGGATGTCGCCCGGCATCCACAGATTCAGATCCCAGGTCGCACGAGAATAGTAGAGCTCCTTTCCATCGGCGCTGATTTCGACCCCCATGTTGCCGCTGAAACGTTGCCGCAAGAAATGGACTTCACGATCTGGCAGGAAGTCCAGCTCATGCAGGCCATCAACATGACCGCTGTCGGGATCGAACAGGCCGCTGCGGGCCATATGCGAAACGCTCGTATCGATGAAATAGAAATGACCCCGTGCATCCATCGTCGGATTCCCCTGCACCTGCTTTGGCGTGTTGATGCCAGGCCCGATCTCGCCACGATAGACCCATGTGCCGCGCAAGCGCCGGGCAAAATGCAGATCCTTGTTTCCTTCCCGGTGGCCGGAATTGAAGAACAGGAAGCGGCCATCGCGCGAGATAAACGGCTCTTCGATACTGATCGGGATATTGCCGGCGCCCGGCGGAAGCCCGACGATCGGGACAGGCTGAGGCGATGCGAAAGGGCGGGAAGACAGATCCGCAGCCTGTGCGAGGGGCGTAAAAAGCAGGGCGATCGGCAGAAGAAGGTGCAGACGCATGGTTTCATCATAGACCCGGGTGAAGGAAACGGCCAACGCATGCCGATGACATCGGGCAGCGAAAGCCTCAGAGTGCTCCGATGCCTGGCCGACATGAGGAGCTGAAGACACGCATTCGCCATCTGGCCCGCAAGCATGGCTTCGATCTCTGTCGCTTCACGCGGCCAGCGATTGCATCGAAGTTTGCCGAGAACCTCGATCGCTGGCTCGCCAGCGGCTTCGAGGCCGGTATGCACTGGATGCGGGAGGAAAGCCGGCTGAATCGGCGCAGGGAGCCCGCGACGATGCTCGATGGCGTCAGAAGCGTGATCTGTGTTGCGATGCGCTATTCGCCGCCACCGTATTCGCTTGAGCAGGCGAATGCGGCGAGGGATTGCGGCGTGATTGCCGCCTATGCCCATGGCGATGATTACCACGATACCATGAAGAAGCGCCTGAAGGCGCTGGCCCGCGATCTGGATGATCTGCTCGGCCCGCAGGATCAGCGCGTCTATGTCGATACAGCGCCGGTGCTCGAGCATGCGCTGGCGGAGGGTTCGGGGCTGGGATGGCAGGGCAGGCATTCGCTCACGATCCATCGCGATCTCGGTTCGTGGTTCCTGCTGGGCGAGCTGTTCACCACCGCGGATATCGCGCCGGATGAGCCTGCGAGTTTTCATTGCGGCTCGTGCACGGCCTGCATCGACATCTGCCCGACAAAGGCCATTGCGGCACCGTTCTTCGTGGATGCAAACCGTTGCATATCCTATCACACCATCGAGAACCGGGGTTATGTGCCACACAGGCTGCGGAGACTGTTCGGCAACCGCATCTACGGCTGCGACGACTGCCAGGCCATCTGTCCGTGGAACCGGCATGCCCGGGCGCCCGATCCGGATCTCCTTGTACCCAGAGGGGAGAATATCCTGCCCGGACTTGCTAGCCTGCTGGCGCTGGATGAGGCGGGCTTCCGCGCCCGTTTCCGCAAGAGCCCGGTCAAACGGACCGGAAGAACGGCCCTGCAGCGCAATGTCTGCATCGCGATGGGCAACAGCGGCAGGGTCGAGTTCATCGGGCCGCTTATGGATGCACTTGAGCGGGAGGAGGCGGTGCTGCGCGCGCATGCGTTCTGGGCCCTGGCCGAGATCCTGACCGCCTGCCGCAAGGCCGATGGTGTAGTCGAAATCCGGCGGCAGCTGGGCCGGATGGCGGCGCAGGAAAGAGATGAGGCGGCGCATGAAGACATGCGCCTAACATTTGAAGAAAAAGGAATAAATCATGTCCAAACCTGAAGCATTTATTTTCGATCTGGATGGCACGCTCGTCGATGCCCTGCCGGACATTCAGGCCAATGCCAATCGCGCGCTGAAATCCCTGGGTTACGAGCTGCAGCTCAGCCTCGACGAGACGCGGCCGCATGTCGGCGGCGGGGCGCAGAAGCTCGCGGCCAGCGTGCTCGGCAAGCCGATGGACGATCCGGATACGATGGCGCTTTACCACGCCTTTGCCGACATCTACGAGCAGCATCCGGCCGATTTCAGCAAGCCGTTCCCCGGCGTCATGGAAACGCTGGAGGAGCTGCGCAAGCGCCGGATTCCGATGAGCTGCGTCACGGCCAAGCCGGCGAAGGCGCGCATCCAGGTGCTTGATGCGCTCGGGCTGACCCCGTATCTGGCGCATGCGCTGTCGCCCGAGGACGGCTTTGCAAAGAAACCGGCACCGGACATGCTGCTTGAGTGCTGCCGGGTCATGGGCGTGAAGCCCGAGCATACGGTCATGGTCGGTGATACGCGCTTCGATATCGAGGCCGGCTTCAATGCCGGCTGCCACAGCGTCTGCTACTGCGAGCATGGCTACCAGCCGCTGCCCGAGGAGTTCGAGGGCAGGGTTGTGCGCCTGAAGCATTTCAGGGATCTGCTGGACCTGCTGTGAAGCAACGGCTGACGGGGATCTACGGCATTCTGCCCTCGGGGCTGGATGAGGACGATCTGATGCGCCGGGCCGAGGCCGCGATGAAGGGCGGCGTGAGGCTCTTGCAGATGCGGGAAAAGGGCATGGGCTTCCGCCGGGCCCTGAAGCGCGCCAGAGCTCTGCGCGCGCTGACACAGGAGCATGATGCCCGGCTCATCATCAATGATTCATGGCAGATGGCCGTTGAATCGGAAGCCGATGGCGTGCATCTCGGCCGCGAGGATGAGGCATTTCGACT
>CAZDLB010000070.1:6134-9395 GCA_964505995.1 uncultured Zetaproteobacteria bacterium | reverse complement strand
CAACCGCTAGCGTTCGCGCGACTATGCGGCAGGTTCATCCATGGACAAGATAATCATTCAGGGCGGCGTGCCCCTGCGCGGCTCGATCGAGGCCAGCGGCGCGAAGAACGCGGCGCTGCCGCTGCTGGCCGCGGCGCTGCTCGTGGATGGCCCCGTGTGCTATCGCCGCATCCCGCATCTGCGGGACATCTCGACGATGATGACGCTGCTGGCCTGGCAGGGGGCGGATGTCGGCTACGACGACGAACACTGCCTGCATGTGGATACGCGCCCGGCCGACCGGCCCGAAGCCCCCTACGAGCTGGTAAAGACGATGCGCGCCTCGGCGATCGTGCTGGGGCCGCTGCTGGCCCGCTTCGGCCGCGCCAGCGTCAGCCTGCCCGGCGGCTGCGCCATCGGCGCACGCCCGATCGACATGCATCTGAAGGGCCTGGAAGCCATGGGCGCGCGCATCGACGTGGAACAGGGCAATATCGTGGCCCGGGCCGATCAGGGCCTGAAGGGCGCGCACATCGTCTTCGACCAGGTCACGGTGACCGGTACGGAAAACCTGATGATGGCCGCGGTGCTCGCGCAGGGGGAAACGACCCTGGACAATGCCGCGCGCGAGCCGGAGGTCGTCAACCTGGCCGAGGCCCTGCGCAGCCTCGGCGCCCGCATCGAAGGCGAAGGCAGCAACAGCATCACGATCCAGGGCGTGGATCGCCTTGCCGGCGGTGACGTCACGACGATCGCCGACCGCATCGAGACGGCCACCTATCTGGCCGCCGGTCTGATCACCGGCGGCGAGGTGACGGTCACCCGCACCGACCCGGGCATGCTCGAGGCCTTCCTGGCCCGGGTGAGCGACGCCGGCGCCGAGGTCGAAACGGGCGAGGATTTCATTCGCTGCCGAGCAAACGGTCGTCTCCGGGCCGTGGACATCCATACCCAGCCGCACCCCGGCTTCCCGACGGACCTGCAGGCCCAGTTCATGGCCATGATGACGCTCGCCGAGGGCACATCGGTGATTCATGAAAGCATCTTCGAGAACCGCTTCATGCATGTGCAGGAGCTCGCCCGCATGGGTGCACGCATCCGCCTGGACGGGAACACGGCCGTCGTCAGCGGCGTGGATCGCATCTCCGGGGCTCCGGTCATGGCCACCGACCTGCGCGCCTCGGCCTCGCTGGTGCTGGCGGGCCTGGCGGCCGAGGGCGAAACCGAGGTGTCGCGCGTCTATCACATTGACCGCGGCTATGAGCGCATCGAGGAAAAGCTCGGCCGGCTGGGCGCGAACATCCAGCGCCTGAGCGTCAGCGAAAACTGGATGCAGGGAGCCGTACTGAATGCCTGATAAGGTCCTGACCATGGCCCTGTCCAAGGGCCGCATCCTCGAGCAAACCTTGCCGCTGCTGGAGCGGGCGGGCATCCACGCCGAAGAGGACATGCTGCGCACGCGCAGGCTGCTGGTGGGCGGCCGGCTGGAGGACGGCACGCCGATACGCTTTCTGATCATCCGCGCCGCCGATGTCTGCACCTATGTCGAGCAGGGGGCGGCCGATCTGGGCATTGCCGGCCGGGATTCGCTGCTGGAGTCCCGTCCGCATGTCTATGAACCGCTGGATCTGAAGATCGGCCGCTGCCGCCTGTGCGTCTGCGGCCCGAAGGATCTGGTCGAGAAAGGCGCGCCGGCGCGCGGCAGCCGCATTCGCGTGGCCACGAAATACGACCGCCTGGCGACCGAATACTTCCTGTCCCGGGGCGTGCAGGCCGAGATCATCCATCTGTATGGCTCCATGGAGCTTGCGCCGCTGGTCGGCATGGCCGAACGCATCGTCGATCTCGTCGAAACCGGTGGCACGCTCAGGGCCAACGGACTGGTCGAGGAAGCCACGCTGTATGAGATTTCCAGCCGGCTGATCGTCAATCCGGCCAGTTTCGCAACGCGCAAGCGGCTGATCATGCCGCTGATCGAGCGCCTGAAACAGGCCGTCGAGGCCCAGGCCAGGGGAGAGCAGAAATGAGCACGAAATCGAGCAGAATCCTTCGTCTGGATGCATCCAGTGCGGATTTCACGGCCAGACTGGATGCGCTGCTGTCGCGTGAAACCGACACCGGCGCCGATGTCCAGGATCTCGTGGCCGGCATCCTCGCCGATGTTCGCCAGCGCGGGGATGCGGCGCTGTGCGAGTATACCGAGCGCTTCGACGGCTGGAAATGCACGCCGCAATCCATCGCGATCTCCCGCGAACGCATGCAGGCCGCCTGGGAGGAGGTGTCGCGGCAGGATCGCGAGGCGCTGGAACTGGCCGCCAACCGCATCCGCGACTACCACCAGCACCAGCTTCAGGATGACTGGGAATATACCGACGATGCCGGCATGACGCTGGGCCAGAGAATGACGCCGCTGGATCGCGTCGGCCTGTATGTGCCGGGCGGCAAGGCCGCCTACCCGTCGTCGGTGCTGATGAATGCCGTGCCGGCGGTCGTGGCCGGCGTCAGCGAAATCGTCATGGTCGTGCCGACCCCCGGTGGCGAGCTCAACGAACTGGTGCTGGCCGCCGCCTACATCTCGGGCGTACAGCGCGGCTTTGCTGTCGGCGGCGCGCAGGCCGTCGCGGCGCTGGCCTATGGCACCGAATCCGTGCCGGCGGTGGACAAGATCGTCGGCCCGGGCAACAAGTTCGTCGCCGCGGCCAAGCGCCAGGTCTTCGGCACCTGTGGCATCGACATGATCGCCGGGCCGTCGGAGATCGTCGTCGTCGCCGACGGCGGCGACCCGGCCTGGATCGCGGCCGACTTCCTGTCCCAGGCCGAGCATGACGAGGCCGCCCAGAGCATTCTGATCTCCACCGATGCGCGGCTGCTGGATCAGGTCGCGCAATCCATCGAGGCGCATCTTCAGGTCCTGCCGCGCGCTCGGATCGCCCGCGCCTCGGTCGAAACGCATGGCGCGCTGATCCATGTTCCGGACTGGGATACGGCCGCCGAGGTCGTCAACCGCATTGCGCCGGAACACCTGGAGCTGGCACTCGAGGATGCCGATGCGCTGCTGCCGAAGATTCGCCATGCCGGTGCCATCTTCATCGGGCATTTCGTGCCCGAGGCGCTGGGCGACTACATCGCCGGGCCGAATCATGTGCTGCCGACGAATCGCACCGCCCGCTTCTCCAGCCCGCTGGGCGTCTATGATTTCCAGAAGCGCAGCAGCGTCATTCGCGCAACGAGACAGGCCGTGCACGCCATCGGGCCGGCCGCGGCGCATCTGGCCCACCGCGA
>CAZDLB010000070.1:0-6034 GCA_964505995.1 uncultured Zetaproteobacteria bacterium | reverse complement strand
ATGATCCGATCCGATATCCGCTCGCTGTCGGCCTATCATGTGCAGGACAGCGCCGGCATGATCAAGCTCGATGCGATGGAGAACCCGTTCCCGCTGCCCGACGAGCTGCGCCGGGCCTGGGCGGAAAGGCTGGCTGCAACGGACATCAACCGCTATCCCGATGCGGACATGGGGCCGCTTCGGGCCCGCATCGCGGAACATGAAGGGGTCAGACCTGAGCAGGTGCTGATCGGCAACGGCTCGGACGAGATCATTCAGATGCTGCTGATGGCCGTGGATGCCGGCACCTGTGTCGTTCCGGCGCCGACGTTCGTGATGTACGAGCTGATCTCGCGCTGGCTGAAGCGGCCGGTGGCCACGGTGCCGCTGAAGGAGGACTTCAGCCTCGATGAGGATCTTTTCCTGAAGATCTGCGGCCGCGAGAAGGCCGAGATCGCCTTCCTGGCCTGCCCGAACAACCCGACCGGCAACCTGTGGAAGGAGCATCGGATCGAGCGCATCGCCGACAATTTCCAGGGGCTGCTGGTCATCGACGAGGCCTATGGGCCGTTCGCCGAGCGCTCGCATGTCGGCCTGATCCGTCCCAATGTCATGGTCCTGCGCACCTTCTCCAAGCTCGGATGGGCAGGGCTGAGGCTCGGCTATCTGCTGGGCGAGGCCGAGGCGATCGCGCATCTGAACAAGGTACGTCTGCCCTACAACATCAATGCGCTGACGCAGGCCTCGGCGCTGTTCCTGTTCGAGCATTTCGATGTCTTCGAACGCCAGGCCGCCGAGATCCGCGCCGAGCGCGGCCGGGTCATGGCCTCGCTGATGGCCATGCCCGGCATCGAGGTCTTTCCGTCGCAGACGAATTTCCTGCTCATCCGCGTGGCAGGAGCCGACGAGGTCTTCAGACGCCTGCTCGCTGCCGGCATCCTGATCAAGAACATGCATGGCACGCACGCATTGCTCAATGACTGCCTGCGTATCACCATTGGCACACCGGAAGAAAACGATGCGCTCATCGGCGCAATCAGGGAGATCGTATCATGAGCCAGAGGATTCAGCGAACTGCCAGCATCGAACGCAAGACCCGGGAAACCGATATCCGGCTGTCGCTGAATCTCGACGGCAAGGGGGAGACGCGGCTGTCCAGCGGCATCCCCTTCTTCGACCACATGCTCGAGCAGATCGGCCGCCATGGCCTGATCGACCTGTTCATCGAGGCCGAGGGCGATCTGGAGATCGACGCGCATCACACCGTCGAGGATATCGGCATCTGCCTTGGTGAATCGCTGCGCGATGCGCTGGGCGACAAGGCCGGCATCGTGCGCTACGGCCACGCCTATGTGCCGCTGGATGAGGCGCTCAGCCGCGTCGTGCTGGACCTGTCGGGGCGTCCCGGGCTCGAGTATTCGGTGAACTTTCCGAAGGATCGCGTCGGCGATTTCGACGTGGACCTGTTCAAGGAGTTCTTTCAGGCCGTCGTCAACCATGCGCGCATCACGCTGCATATCGACTGCATCCGCGGCGCCAACAACCACCACATCATCGAGACGGTGTTCAAGGCCTTCGGGCGCGCGCTGCGCATGGCCGTGGAGCCGGATCCGCGCCAGACGGGCATCCCCAGCACCAAGGGCGCCCTTTGAACGGAAAATCATTTCACCGCAAAGGAAGCACGCACAGCAGGGCCCGGTCCGGGAGGACCGAGCCCGATCCACGCTGCGAAACCCTGCGCTTCCATAAAGGCTAAATGCCAATGATTGGCTTGATTGATTACGGCATGGGCAACATGCACTCGATCTCCAAGGCGCTGGAACGCGCCGGCGGCAAGGTGCAGTGGATACGAACACCGGAGGAACTGGACCGGGTCGGCCGCATCGTGCTGCCGGGCGTTGGCGCCTTCCGCGATTGCGCGCATGCGCTGCAGCAGACCGGCCTCGGCGACGCGATTGTTGAGAAGGTGAATGCCGGCTTGCCGTTTCTCGGCATCTGCCTGGGCATGCAGGTGCTGATGGATGTCTCCCTCGAATTCGGCGAACACCGGGGCCTGGGGCTGATCCCGGGATGCGTCAAGCCGTTCCCCGAATCGCATCCGGAACGCGGCTTCAAGATTCCGCACATGGGCTGGAACGATGTCGTGCTTTCGTCACAGAAGCGGCCGCATCCGGTGCTGGCGCCGCTGGCCGGCCAGCAGGTGTATTATGTGCATGCCTATTACTGCGCGCCCGAGAACCCCGAGCACATCCTGGCCGCCTGTTCCTACGGCGACTTCCCGTTTGCCGCAGCCATCGGCCGCGACAACATCCTGGGTGTTCAGTTTCACCCCGAGAAGTCGCAGAAGGCCGGGCTTGCGCTGCTGGAATCCTTTGTCAGGTGGAAGCCATGAACCCTCGCCATCCGGAATTCGAGCTTATCCCCGCGATCGATCTGAAAGGTGGTCACTGCGTACGCCTGAAACAGGGGCGCATGGACGATGCCACCGACTACGGTGACGACCCGGCCGCGATGGCGGCCCACTGGCAGTCGCTCGGCGCCACCCGGCTGCATGTCGTCGATCTCGACGGCGCCTTTGCCGGCAGACCCGCGAACCGTCCGGCCATCGAGGCCATCTGCAGGCAGCTGACCATTCCGGTGCAGCTCGGCGGCGGCCTGCGCGATCTGTCCATGATCGAGGGCATGCTGGGGCTCGGCGTACAGCGCGTGATTCTCGGTTCGGCGGCGGTATCGAATCCGGCACTGGTCACGGATGCCTGCCGCGCCTTCCCGGGACGCATCTGTGTCGGCATCGATGCGAAGGGCGGCAAGGTCGCCGTGCATGGCTGGGACGATGTCACGGATGTCTCGGCCACCGACCTGGCCCGGCGCTTCGAGGATGCCGGCGTATCGGCCATCATCTACACCGACATTGCCCGCGACGGCATGATGAGCGGTCCGAACATCGAGGAAACCGTGAATCTCGCAAAGGCCATCTCCATCCCGGTCATCGTCTCCGGCGGCATCTCGACGATCGAGGATGTAAGAGCCTGTGCCGCGCAGGTCGAAAACGGCATCTGCGGCGCCATCACCGGCCGCGCGATCTACGAGGGATCGCTCGATTTCGCCGCCGCGATCCAGGAGCTCGGCGCATGAACCAAGCCCCCCTCTTCCCTTCAGGACGTAGGGCGAGCGAATATCATGAGCTCGTAAGCGGAGCAGGATCGCACTCCTGCGAAGCGATAAAAGCCGAAGGGCAGGACGCCCGCAGGCGGATCAAATGCTAAGCAAACGAATCATTCCATGCCTGGATGTGGCTCATGGCCGCGTCGTCAAGGGCGTACAGTTCGTCGATATCGTCGATGCCGGCGATCCGGTCGAGGCAGCGATCCGCTATGATGAACAGGGGGCCGACGAGCTGTGCTTCCTGGACATCCGCGCCAGCCATGAGAACCGCGATACGCTGTATCACATGGTCACCGACGTGGCCGAGCATGTGTTCATGCCGCTGACCGTCGGCGGCGGCGTCAAGGCCCTGGCCGATATCGAGAACCTGCTGCATGCCGGTGCCGACAAGGTGTCGATCAATACCGCCGCGATTCACAATCCCGAGTTCGTGCGCGAGGCCGCCGAACGCTTCGGCTCCTCAACCATCGTCGTCGCCGTGGACGCCAAGCGCGTGGCCGACCACTGGGAATGCTTCACCCACGGTGGCCGCAGACCCACCGGCATCGATGCGGTGGAATGGGCAAGGCGGATGAGCGATTACGGTGCCGGCGAGATCCTGCTGACCAGCATGGATGCGGACGGCACGAAGAACGGCTACGACATCCCGCTGACCCGGGCCGTCGCCGAGGCCGTGTCGGCCAATGTCATCGCCTCCGGCGGCGTCGGCACGCTGGAGCATCTGGCCGAGGGCCTGACCGAAGGCCGGGCCGATGCGGTGCTGGCCGCCAGCATCTTTCATTTCGGCGAATACACGATCCCGCAGGCCAAGGCCTTTCTGGCCGAAAGAGGTATTCCGGTTCGCCTCTAGCGTGCAGCATCCGGCAACAGTGGCTAGGCTGAGGCCATGGAATGGGCGCAGCAATTCGTCGAGCAGTACGGCTACTGGGCCGTCTTCCTGTGGACCTTCATCGAGGGCGAAACGGTGTTCATCGCGGCCGCCGCGCTGGCTGCGGCCGGCCTCATGGAGCCGTGGAAGGTCATCGCCGTAGCGGCCACCGGTGCCTTTGCCGGCCATATCTTCTTCTTTGCCCTCGGGCGATGGAAGGGCATGGACATCATTCTGGCCGTGCCGTTTCTGCGACGGCATTACCCCAAGGCCAACCGCATCCTCGACGAGTACGCCCACTGGTCGATCTTCATATTCCAGTACCTCTACGGCACGCGCATGGTCGCCGCCGTGCTCTTCGGCTGTTCCTCGATCGATTTCCGGCGCTTCTTTGTGCTGCAGCTGATCAACTGCATCAGCTGGTCGATCATCATCTACAGTGTCGGGCATCTGCTGGGCATGGCCGGCATGGCCATCCTGCATCGCTTCGGCGTCATCGGCCTGATCCTCGCCATCATCGTCGCCGCCGGGGCCGCCCTGCTCGTGTACCGGCGCTACGGGCATCACCACGTCCGCCGCCACTGGCATGCCGACAGGGATGAGCCGGAGAAACCGGAGCCGGGCGACAGAATGGACTGACATGCGCTATAATCATGTTGCACCCAGTCCACGGATGACGGAGGCAGCATGCGTATTCGACCTGCAGCGGTGGCCGGAACCTTCTATCCGGCCGAAGCCGACGAGCTCCGGGCGCTGATCGGCGCATGCCTTGCCGAGGCAAGGCCCGATGTCCGCAACCCCAAGGCGCTGATCGTGCCCCATGCCGGCCACATCTATTCGGGCCCGACCGCGGCCTGGGCCTATGCCACGCTGGATCGACAGCGCATCCGGCGGGTCGTGCTGCTCGGGCCCGCCCACCGCGTCGCCTTCTACGGGCTGGCGCTGCCGTCGGTCGATGCCTTTGCGACCCCGCTCGGAACCATTGCGCTGGACCGCGATGCCATGCGGCATGCCCTGAGTCTGCCGGATGTCATCGAGCATGACGGCGCGCATGCGCTGGAGCATTCGCTGGAGGTTCAGCTGCCGTTTCTGCAGACCGTACTCGATGACTTCATGCTGGTGCCGTTCTGCGTCGGCGCGGCCGACATCGTCAGTGTGGCCAATGTCATCAACAGCCTCTGGGATGGCGAGGACACCCTGATGCTGATCAGCTCCGATCTGTCGCACTTTCATCCCTACGCGGAGGCGCGCACCATCGACCAGCAGACCATCGCGGACATCCTGGCCATGCATGCGGACCTGAGCCACGAACAGGCCTGCGGCGCGACACCGATCAACGGGCTGCTGCTGGCCGCGGCAAGCCACGGGCTCAAGCCGCATCTGCTGGACTACCGCAACTCCGGCGACACCGCCGGCGACCGATTCCGCGTGGTCGGCTACACTGCCATCGCCTTCACCGGGGAGCATGCGCATGAATGATCGCAGCAATCGCGGCCCCATCCTGACCGGCCTGGCCCGGGCGGCCATCGCCGAGCGTCTGGAGCTGGAATATGCAGCCCCCGATATCGAAGGGCTGAACTGGCTGTTCGAGCCTGCGGCAAGCTTCGTCACGCTGACCAAGAGCGGTGAGCTTCGCGGCTGTATCGGCACGCTGGAGGCCTACCGCCCCCTGCTCGATGACGTGCGCGCCAATGCCGTGGCCGCGGCCTTTCAGGACCCCCGCTTCGCGCCGCTGACGGCCTCGGAGTTCGAGCGCATCCGCATCGAGGTCTCCGTGCTCTCCGAACTGGAGCCGATGCACGCCAAGAGCGAGGAGATCGCCTGCGCCAAGCTGGTGCCGAACCGCGATGGCGTGGTCTTCAAGTACGGGCCGCATCGCGCCACCTTTCTGCCGCAGGTCTGGGAGCAGTTGCCCGATCCCTGGCAGTTCCTGGCCCATCTGAAGGTCAAGGCGGGGCTGCCACCCGACTTCTGGCATCCGGAGGTGCTATTATACAGGTATCAGGTCAGCAAGTTCCGCGA
>CAZDLB010000069.1:0-9588 GCA_964505995.1 uncultured Zetaproteobacteria bacterium | reverse complement strand
AAGGGTGGAGAAATCGGCGGGCTTTCGCTAGATTGCGGCTCCTTTTTGATCGCCGGGGAGCGGACAAGCCACGGATTCGACTGGCCTTAAGCCCCGTGATGCGTTGTTCCTGCGCCTCCGGCCCCGAATGTTGTGAGGTGAAGAATGAGTCAGTTGCGTCTACCCCTGAAGCAAGGCATGTATGACCCGGCCAACGAGCATGATGCCTGCGGCGTCGGCTTTGTGGCGCATATCCGCAACGAGAAGAGCCATGATATCATCGAAAAGGGCCTGGAGATCCTCGAGCGACTGACCCATCGCGGAGCGGCCGGCGCCGACCCGCGCGAGGGGGATGGCGCGGGCATCCTGATCCAGATTCCGCACGACTTCTTTGCCGCCATCAGCGCCGATCTGGGCTTTGCCCTGCCACCCGCCGGGGAATACGGCGTCGGCATGATCTTCTTTCCGCAGGACGAAGCGCATCGCCAGGCCTGCGCGGCCATCATCGAGGAAACGATCGCCGAGAAGGGGCAGAAGCTGCTCGGCTGGCGCGACGTGCCGGTCGATGCCGTGCGCGCCGACCTGCCGGAAAGCGTCACCGCCTGCGAACCGGTCATCCGTCAGGTGTTCATCGCTCGCGACCAGGCCGCCGATGCCGACGATTTCGAACGCAAGCTGTTCATCATCCGCAAGATCATCAACCGCAAGGTCAACGAAAAGGGCTTCGAGGATGCGGCGAAGTTCTACATCCCTTCGATGTCCAGCCGCACGATCGTCTACAAGGGCATGTTCCTGTCGCATCAGGTGGCGGCCTATTACGAGGATCTGCGCGATGCCCGCATGACCAGCGCGCTGGCGCTGGTGCACCAGCGTTTTTCCACCAACACCTTCCCGTCCTGGGATCTGGCACACCCGTTCCGCATGGTCGCCCACAACGGCGAGATCAACACCGTGCGCGGCAACATCAACTGGATGAATGCCCGCAGGCATTCGATGGTTTCCAGGCTGCTCGGCGATGATCTGCAGGAGCTCTGGCCGATCATCAACGAGGGCCAGAGCGATACCGCCTGCTTCGACAATGCGCTGGAGCTGCTGGTGGCCGGCGGCTATTCGCTGGCGCATGCGGCGATGCTGATGATTCCCGAGGCATGGGCCGGCAACAAGCTGATGGACGAGAAGCGTCGGGCCTTCTACGAGCACTATGCGGCCCTGATGGAGCCATGGGACGGCCCGGCGGCCGTGGCCTTCACCGACGGCCGCCAGATCGGCGCCACGCTGGATCGCAACGGCCTGCGCCCGGCCCGCTATCTGGTCACCGACGATGATCTCGTCGTCATGGCCTCGGAGATGGGCGTGCTCGACATTCCGGAAGAGAAGATCGTCAAGAAATGGCGCCTGCAGCCGGGCAAGATGTTCCTGATCGATCTCGAGCAGGGCCGCATCATCGACGATGCCGAGGTCAAGAGCGAACTGGCCAATGCCCATCCCTACCAGGAATGGCTGGCCAAGACCCAGATCAAGCTCGAGTCGCTGCCCGAGGAGGTCGCGCCGCAGACACCGGATCAGGAAACCCTTCTGCATCGCCAGCAGGCCTTCGGCTATACCCAGGAGGATCTGAAGTTCCTGATGACGCCGATGGCCGTCGCCGGTCAGGAGGCGGTCGGCTCGATGGGCAACGACTCGCCGCTGGCCGTGCTGTCGAACCGGCCGAAGCCCCTGTACAACTACTTCCGCCAGCTCTTCGCGCAGGTGACCAACCCGCCGATCGACCCGATCCGCGAGGAGATGGTCATGAGCCTGACCTCGATCATCGGCCCCCGCCCGAACCTGCTGGGCCTGGACGATGTCGAACCGCAGCTCCGGCTTGAGGTCGAGCAGCCGGTGCTGAGCAATGCGGATCTGGAGAAGATCCGCCACATCGACCAGTACACCGACGGCCGCTTCCGCACCATCACGCTGTCCTCCTGCTACCCCGCGGCCGAAGGCGCGGCCGGCATGGAAAAGGCTGTGGAGGAGCTTTGCCGCCAGGCCGAACAGGCCGTGCGCGAGCACTACAACATCATCATCCTCTCCGATCGCGCCATCAGCGCCACGCATATCGCGATTCCGGCGCTGCTGGCCACGAGCGCGGTGCATCATCACCTGATCCGCGAAGGGCTGCGCACCGAGACCGGCCTGGTCGTCGAAACCGGCTCGGCCCGCGAGGTGCACCATTTCGCCTGCCTGGCCGGCTATGGCGCCGAGGCCATCAATCCGTATCTCGCCTTTGAAACCCTGTTCAGCCTGAAGCAGCGCGGCCTGCTGCCCGAGGATCTGACCGAGGACGAGATCGTCGAGCGCTACATCAAGGCGGTCGGCAAGGGTCTGTTCAAGGTGATGTCGAAGATGGGCATCTCCACCTACCAGTCCTACTGCGGCGCGCAGATCTTCGAGGCCGTCGGCCTGTCCTCGAAGCTGGTCGAGAAGTACTTCACCGGCACGCCGACGCAGATCGAGGGCGCGGGCCTGGACGAAATCGCGCGCGAGGCGGCCCAGCGCCATCAGGACGCCTATCGGGGCGTGATGATCTACCGAAAGGCGCTGGATGTCGGTGGCGAATACGCCTGGCGCGTGCGCGGCGACGAGCACATGCTCACGCCCGACGCGATCGCCAAGATGCAGCATGCGGTGCGCACCGGCAATTACGCGATGTTCAAGGAATTCGCGCGCATGATCGACGAGCAGCAGGGCCGTCTGAAGACGCTGCGCGGCCTGTTCCGCTTCCGGCCGGGCAAGCCGGTGCCGCTGGACGAGGTCGAACCGGCCGAGTCCATCGTCAAACGCTTCGCCACCGGCGCGATGAGCTTCGGCTCGATCTCGCATGAGGCCCATTCCACGCTGGCCATCGCGATGAACCGTCTGGGCGGCAAGTCCAACACCGGCGAGGGCGGCGAGGAGCCGGAGCGCTTCAAGCCGTTGCCGAACGGCGATTCGATGCGCAGCGCGATCAAGCAGGTCGCGTCCGGCCGCTTCGGCGTGACGACCGAATATCTGGTCAACTCCGACCAGATCCAGATCAAGATGGCCCAGGGCGCCAAGCCCGGCGAGGGCGGCCAGCTTCCGGGCCACAAGGTGGATCAGCGCATCGCCCGCGTGCGCCACTCCACGCCCGGCGTCGGCCTGATCTCGCCCCCGCCGCACCACGACATCTACTCGATCGAGGATCTGGCGCAGCTGATCTTCGATCTGAAGAACACGAATCCGAAGGCCGATATCAGCGTCAAGCTGGTCTCCGAAATCGGCGTCGGCACCGTCGCCGCGGGTGTGGTCAAGGCGCATGCCGACCATGTCGTGATCGCCGGCCATGACGGCGGCACTGGGGCGTCGCCGCTGACCAGCATCAAGCATGCCGGCACACCCTGGGAGCTGGGCCTGGCCGAAACGCAGCAGACGCTGGTGCTCAACCGCCTGCGCGGACGCACGATCCTGCAGACTGACGGCCAGATCCGTACCGGCCGCGATGTCGTCATCGCTGCCCTTCTCGGCGCCGACGAGGTCGCCTTTGGCACCATCGCACTCGTCGCCGAGGGCTGCATCATGATGCGCAAGTGCCATCTGAACACCTGCCCGGTCGGTGTCGCAACGCAGGATCCGGAACTGCGCAAGAAGTTCGTCGGCAAGCCCGAGGACGTGATCAACTATTTCATGTTCGTCGCCGAGCAGGCGCGCGAGATCATGGCCGAGCTGGGCTTCCGCAGCTTCGACGAGATGATCGGCCGCGTGGACATGCTGGATACCGATGAGGCGATCAAGCACTGGAAATCGCAGGGCCTGGATCTGAGCCCGATCTTCCACCAGGTCGACCCGAAGGGTTCGGCGATCCGCCACTGTGAGGCCCAGGATCACGGCCTGGACAAGGTGATTGACCACAAGCTGATCGAGCAGGCAGGACCGGCGCTCGAACAGCGCAAGCCCGTCGTCATCGAGACGCCGATCTGCAATGTCGATCGCAGCTTTGGCACGATGCTCTCCGGCGAGGTCGCGCGGCGCTATGGCCATGCCGGCCTGCCCGAGGACACCATCGTCATCAAGGCCCGTGGCACGGCCGGACAGTCGCTTGGCGCATGGCTTGCGCGTGGCGTCACGATCGATCTGGCCGGCGAGGGCAACGACTACGTCGGCAAGGGGCTTTCCGGCGGACGCATCGCGATCTATCCGCCCGAGAACTCGAAGATCGTCCCCGAGGACAACATCATCGTCGGCAACACCGTGCTCTTCGGCGCCATCGAGGGCGAATGCTACTTCCGCGGCGTGGCCGGCGAACGCTTCGCGGTGCGCAACTCCGGCGCCATCGCCGTTGTCGAGGGCGTGGGTGAC
This sequence comes from uncultured Zetaproteobacteria bacterium, assembly GCA_964505995.1. Lineage (GTDB taxonomy): Bacteria > Pseudomonadota > Zetaproteobacteria > Mariprofundales > Mariprofundaceae > JAJRVH01. The sequence goes on along the minus strand of CAZDLB010000069.1, from coordinate 5,253 downwards.
CACGGCTGTGAATACATGACCGGCGGCACGGTCGTCGTGCTGGGTCCCACCGGACGCAATTTCGCGGCCGGCATGTCCGGCGGCATCGCCTATGTGCTCGATGGCGATGAAAGCTTCGAAAGCCGCTGCAACCTGGCCCAGGTTTCGCTGGAGCCGGTCGCCAGCGAGGCCGAGGCGCTTGAGGAGCTGGATCATCAGGGGCCGGATCTGGAAACGCATGGCCGCGTGGACATCCGGCATTCGCTGAGCCAGAACGATCAGAAGATCCTGCACACGCTGATCCAGCGCCATGTGCATTACACCAACTCCAGCGTCGGCAGGGACATCCTGGAGAACTGGGAGGACTACCTGCCGAAGTTCGTCAAGGTAATGCCGGTGGAATACCACCGCGCACTGAGCGAGATGGAAGCCAGAAAAAATGCTGAAGCCAAGGAGCAGGCCCATGGGTAAGCCCACCGGATTCAAGGAGTATCCGCGCGAGAATCTGAAATATCAGCCGGTTGCGGAGCGCATCGCGCATTTCAACGAGTTCACCGAGCTGCCGAAGGACATGGCCACCCAGGGAGCCCGCTGCATGGATTGCGGCATCCCCTTCTGTCACAACGGCTGCCCGATCAACAACATCATTCCGGACTGGAACGATGCGGTCTACCGAGGCCAGTGGCGCGAGGCGCTGGACATCCTGCACTCGACGAACAACTTCCCCGAGTTCACCGGCCGCATCTGCCCCGCACCCTGCGAGGAGGCCTGCACGGTCAACCTCATCGGCGATGCGGTGACGATCAAGAACATCGAGCTCTCCATCGTCGAGAAGGGTTGGCAGGAAGGCTGGATTACGCCGCAGATCGCCGAGGAAAAGACCGGCAAGCGCGTGGCCATCGTCGGCTCCGGCCCGGCGGGACTCGCCTGCGCGCAGCAGCTGGCGCGTGTCGGCCACGAGGTTGTCGTGTTCGAAAAGAACGACCGCATCGGCGGCCTGATGCGCTACGGCATTCCGAACTTCAAGTTCGACAAGAAAGTCATCGACCGGCGCATGGCGCAGATGCGCGCCGAGGGTGTCGAGTTCCGCGTCAACTCGCATGTCGGCGGCAATGTACCGACCGGGAAGCTGCTGGAGGACTTCGACGCGGTCGTGCTCGCCGGCGGTTCGGAGAAGCCGCGCGACCTTCCGGTCCCGGGGCGCGAGCTTGACGGCATCCATTTCGCGATGGAATTTCTGACGATCAACACCAAGCGCGTCCTTGGCGATGACATTCCGGAGGATGAATTCATCTCCGCACGCGACAAGCATGTCATCGTCATCGGCGGCGGTGACACCGGCAGCGACTGCATCGGTACCGCCAACCGCCACGGCGCCCGCTCCATCACACAGCTGGAGATCCTGCCCAGGCCGCCCGAGAACCCCGACAAGCTGGTGACCTGGCCGTACTGGCCGAACAGGCTCAGAACCTCGACCTCGCAGGAAGAGGGCTGCGAGCGCATGTGGCAGGTTTCCACGAAGCGCTTCATCGGCGATGAAAACGGCCATGTGAAGGCCATCGAATGCGTGCGTGTCGAATGGACGCAGGAAGACGGCCAGTGGAAGATGCACGAAATTGAGGGCAGCGAGTTCGAGCTGCCGGCGGATCTGGTGACGCTGGCCATGGGCTTCGTGCATCCGGTGCATGAAGGCATGCTCGAGGAGCTGGGCGTGGACAAGGACGCGCGCGGCAACGTGCTGGCCAGTACCGAGGACTACCGCACCAGCATCGACAAGGTGTTTGCCGCCGGCGACATGCGCCGCGGCCAGTCGCTGGTCGTCTGGGCCATCCGCGAGGGACGCCAGTGCGCCGCCGCCGTGGATGCCTATCTGCAGGGTGAAACCACGCTGCCGAGATAGGCCGGAGAGGATACGAAAGCGAGGGGCCGGTTTCGGCCCCTTTTTTCTTCCGTGGCTTTCTTCTTCGCCGGCTTTGATTCAGCCTTCGCGATCATGACGCGCGATCGCATCTACACCGAGGACATCCATGCCACAGGCTTCCGCTTTGACGGGCAGGTGGCCCGGGTTTTCGACGACATGATTCAGCGCTCGGTGCCGGGCTACGGGCAGACCCTGCAAATGATCCAGCTGCTGGCCCACCAGTATGCCCAGCCGGAAAGCCGGCTGTATGACCTCGGCTGCTCGCTGGGCGCGGCCGCGATGGCCATGGCCCGCGGCGCCCGCGGGCGCGACTGCCGCATCCTTGCCGTGGATAATTCCGAGCCGATGATCGAACGCTGCCGGCAGCGCCTGCGTGATGAGCCGATCGAGGTGATCTGCGGGGATATCCTCGAATGCGAGATCCGGGATGCATCGCTGGTGGTGATGAACTTCGTGCTGCAGTTCATCGAACCCGAACATCGCCGCGACCTGCTCGCCCGCATCCATGCCGGCATGCGTCCGGGAGGCGTGCTGGTGCTCTCCGAGAAGATCCGGTTTGAGGATGAACAAGAGAACCGGATCCAGACCGGACTGCACGAGGCCTTCAAGCGGGCGCACGGCTATTCCGAGATGGAGATCAGTCGTAAACGCAATGCGCTGGAGAAGGTGCTGATCCCCGAAACGCTCAGCGCGCACCACCAACGTTTCCGGCAGGCGGGCTTTGAGCATTCGATGACCTGGTTTCAGTGTTTCAACTTCGCCTCGATGCTGGCCTTTCGATGACCCCTTCCGCTGAAGGCGAGCTTTCCGGATGGCCGGTGCCGACGGAAGGTGAATACCCGCAGCTGCAAGAGGCCGTCGAACGGGGCTGGCTGAAGGTTCATGCGCACGGGGATTACCCGCGCTGGAAGAAGGCACTGGATTCGCTGCCCGATTGCTCCCCTTCCCGTCTCGAGCTGGATGCGCCCGCCATCCGCATCGGCAGCCCGGAGGATATCCGCGACGATCAGCGCCGGCGGCTCACGCATGCCCTGCAACGGCTGCATCCGTGGCGCAAGGGCCCGTTTGACTTCTTCGGCGTTTATGTCGATACCGAATGGCGCTCGCAGATGAAATGGGATCGCCTGATTCCCCATATCCGGCCCCTGCGGGGGCGGCATGTGCTCGATGTCGGCTGCGGCTCGGGCTACCACGGCTGGCGCATGCTTGGCGCCGGCGCGGCCAGCGTGACCGGCATCGACCCGACGGCGCTGTTTTCGATGCAGTTCCTGGCCGCTCAGCGATACATCCGTGAAACCCGTTTCCACTTCTGGCCCATCGGCATCGAGGCCATGCCTTCCGGGATGCGCTGCTTCGATACGGTCTTCTCGATGGGCATCCTGTATCACCGGCGCTCGCCGCTGGAGCATCTGCAGACGCTTCATCGGCTGCTGAAACCGGGAGGCGAGCTGGTGCTGGAAACCCTCGTCATCGAAGGCGATGCCAGCCGCTGCCTGGTGCCGCAGGGCCGTTATGCGAAGATGCGCAATGTCTGGTTCATCCCCAGTCCCGATATGCTGGCCATCTGGCTGCGGCGCTGCGGCTTTGGCGAGATCCACTGCGTGGACGTCACACAGACCACGACGCAGGAGCAGCGAAGCACGCCCTGGATGCGCTTTGAATCGCTGGCGGATTTCCTGATGCCCGATGAGCCTGATAAGACCATCGAGGGCCATCCGGCGCCGCACCGCGCAATCCTCATCGCCGAAGCCTGAGCCCTTACGATCGTCCCATGAAAAAGAAAACGGCCGGGAAGACTCCCGGCCGTCAGGATGCTGTCCGATCAGGCCTGCTTCGGGAGCATGACACTCCAGATATGGAAGCCTGCGGTCGAGCCCTTGACCTGATGCGCCTCGCGCTCGGCCTTGCCGACCTTGCGATCGGAATGGAAATAGACATGGCCGTCCGGGGCGACGCTCGGCGCGCCATCGCGGGCCGGATCCATGGTCAGACGCGTCAGATTGCGCCCCTGGGTATCCACGGCCCAGATATCCCAGTTGCTGTGTGACGGCTTGCGCATGTCGGCCTTGCCGCGATTGGAGGTGAACACGATCCAGCGTCCGTCCGGGCTCCAGGTCGGCTGCACATCGATGCAGCGCTCGTCGGTCAGCTGCACCAGATTGGCGCCATCCACATCCATGATGAACAGGTGCCGGCTGCGTCCGGCCTGCATCGAAAACACGACCCGCTTGCCATCGGGTGACACGGCCGGATTGACGCCGGCACTCAGGTCATGTTCGACGCCCTCGGCCGTGATACGCACGATGTGCGGCTGCAGGCCCTTGAACTCCCAGTTCACGAAGCTGTCATGATGCCGTCCCTGGGCCGTTCCGCGCGTGGACGACGAAAACAGGCGCACGGCGATGACGCTGCCATCCTTCAGCACCGTCGGCTGCAGCAGCCGACCACTCAGCCGCTGCAGGCGATGCAGCACCCCCTGCCCGTCCACGGGCTTGTCCCAAAGCCCGAGACCGCCGGCGCGCGACGACAGGAAGCTGACCCGCGCATCATCCAGCCAAGCCACCGAGTCCAGTGCCCGTTCATCCTCGCTGACCACGTTCACCGGATCGCCGTTCTCGCTCAGGCGTCGCGTCACGGCAAGCTTGCGCGGCTTGCCGGATACGACCAGCAGATAGCGGCCATCCGGCGAAACCTTCGGATACATCTCGCTCTCGCCGGGCTCCAGTGTCAGCAGCACCGCATCATCGGCCGGTGCTTCCTTCTTGACGCTGCCGGCCGACTTCGGCGAATGCGCCTCCAGCCAGTCCAGCAGACCCTCGGCCTGGGCGTTCGCCGCGCCCAGCGTCATGGCGATCATTGCCATCCATGTCCATGCTCTCATGTCTTGCTGCTCCTCAGTTCAGTTTCAGCTGCCAGATATTCCAGCCGGAGATCGTGCCGGCCTGCGGCTTCTTCGGATCGCGGTTGGAGTGGAACACGACCGTGTGCTCGTCGAGCCAGGCCGGCCCGCCATCGGTCGCCCGCGGCGCATTGGTCAGCCGCTCGACGCGATTCGTGTTCAGATCCATCATGTAGATCGAGGTGCGCAGCACATCGCCCTCGCTGTCGCGATTGGACACGAAGAGCAGCTTGCTGCCATCGGCATTCCAGGCCGGCTCGAACTCGCCGTAGGGCGTGTTCGTCAGCTGGATCAGCTCGCCGCCGTTGATGTCCTGCATCCACAGATCGTAGTTGCCGTCGGTTTCGCGCACGAAGACGATGCGGCGGCCATCGGGGGAGACGGCGCCGTCAAAGGCGTCATGAATCATGACCAGCTGGCTGGTGTTGCGGTCGAAGATGAACAGCGATGGCGG
>CAZDLB010000068.1:0-10076 GCA_964505995.1 uncultured Zetaproteobacteria bacterium | reverse complement strand
CATCGAGCATCAGCGGATCTGATCCACCTGCATCGCCGCCTCGGGCGAGTCGGCAAAGGTCTTCAGCTTCTGCGCGCGGCTGGGATGCCGCAGCTTGCGCAGCGCCTTGGCCTCGATCTGACGGATGCGCTCGCGCGTCACGCCGAACTGCTTGCCGACCTCCTCGAGCGTATGGTCGGTGTTCATGCCGATGCCGAAACGCATCCTGAGCACCTTCTGCTCGCGATCGGTCAGGTTCTTCAGCACCTCCTCGGTCGCCTCGGCCAGGGCCGCGCTGATCGTCGAATCCAGCGGATCCTCGGCCTTCTCGTCCTCGACGAAGTCGCCAAGCTGGGAATCCTCGTCGTCGCCGATCGGCGTTTCCAGACTCACCGGCTCCTTGGCCACCTCGAGGATCTGCTCGACCTTGTCCACCGGCATCTCCAGATGCTCGGCCAGTTCCTCGGGTGTGGGCTCGCGACCGATCTCCTGCGCAATGCGGCGGGAGACGCGCATGATCTTGTTGATCGTCTCGATCATGTGCACCGGGATGCGGATCGTGCGCGCCTGATCGGCGATCGAGCGGGTGATCGCCTGGCGGATCCACCATGTCGCATAGGTCGAGAACTTGTAGCCGCGACGCCACTCGAACTTCTCGACCGCCTTCATCAGGCCGATGTTGCCCTCCTGGATCAGATCCAGGAAGCCAAGCCCGCGGTTCGTGTATTTCTTCGCGATCGAGATCACCAGACGCAGGTTGGCCTCGATCATCTCCTTCTTGGCCTGACGCATCTTGGCCTCGCCCATCGTCAGCTTGCGGCTGACCTCCTTGAGCTCGCTCACCGTCATCTCGGTTTCCAGCTCGACGCGCTTCAGGCGCCGCTGATTCTCCTTGATCTTGCCGCCGACCGCCTCAAAGGCCGCCACCCACGGGGCATCCTTGTGCTGGCGGATCATGTCATCCACCCAGCGCTCATCGGTCTCGCGCGGCGGGAAGGTCTCCAGGAACAGCTTGCGCGGCATCCTTGCCTTCAGCGCCAGATCGCGGATCTCGCGCTCGAAGCGGCGCACGCGATCGACGGCGTTCTTGAAGCGCTGGATCAGCTGCTCGATCTGCCTGGGCGAGAAAGGAATGCTGACCAGCTCGATGAGCATGGCATATTTCACCTCCTCGCACCTGGCCCGGAGCTTTTCGTCGTCCGGCTTCTTCTCCAGCTTCTTCTTCAGCTTGGTGAACTCGTCATGCAGCTGCTTGGCCGTCTCGAAATGAGCCAGCGCCTCCTCGAGCTGCTCTTCCTTCGTGATCACCGTTTCCAGCATCGGCGTGCCATCCGGCGTGGCCTTGCGCGCCTTGATGGCCTCGGAAAGCTCCTCGGCATCCAGCTCGGGCTCTTCCTCGGGCTCGTCGTCCTCCTCGGCGCGATTCATGCGGTTTTCGTATTCCTGGATCGCGGCGGAGTTCACGACCTTCTCGTCGACATCGATGATGTCGCGGAAGTTCGGCTCCTCGCCGGCCTCGAGCGCCTCGTCGCGGATCTGGATGATGCGCTCGCCCAGCTTCATGATCTCGCGGAAGGTCGAAGGGCACAGGCAGATCGCCTCATGCACCTGCATGCGGCCCTCCTCGATGCGGCGGGCAATCTCGATCTCGCCCTCGCGCGTCAGCAGCTCCACCGTTCCCATCTCGCGCAGATACATGCGCACCGGATCGTCGATGCGAACCACGGTTCCCAGCTGCGTCGTATCGGCACGCAGAGCGGAATCCTCCTTGCGCAGGCGGTCCTTGCGCATCGCATAGGCACCGGTCGGCGCGCGCTCGGGATCCACGACCTCCACGCCCATCTCGGTAAAGATATTGATCAGCTGCTCGATGCGGTCCGCGGACACCAGGCCTTCGGGAAGGTGCTTGTTCAGCTCGTCATAGGTGATGTAGCCGGCCTGCTTGCCCTTGGCCATCAACGCGCCGAGTTCGCGGATTGCTGCCTGTTCCTCTCTGTTTGCCATGCGCTTAAGCTCCTGTGTCGTCTGTCTGTTCGGCATTGAGTTCTTCGGCCAGTTGTCGCTGCTCGCGCCGCAACTGCTGCAGGCGCGTCTGCAAGCGGATGGAGACCTTGAGATCCGTCTCGCTTCTGATGCGCCGACGGATGTCATTGGCCTCCATATCCAACAACAAACCCTTGAATTCCATTTCCTGAACGGGCGCCTGATTGATCCAGCGAGATATCAGGTTCTGCTCCTCGGGAAATTCCCGGATTAACCGTCTCGCGATGTCGATATTTTCGGCTTCGGCACCCGCCATGCTCGAAAAAGCGCGCGAGTATAGTGCGTGGACGCGCTCATTGTCAACAAAGAAGTTGCGCGCGCATTCGGGAAGTCGCGCCATCCGCTCGGGCTGCTGCAACAGCGCCGCGAGAAAGCGCTCCTGCAACGGCGACAGCTGAATCCCGGGCCTGGGCGCCCCTTCGTCATGGCGCTCGACCGGCCGGCGACGGCGCGCCTGCCGCAGCGATATGCCGGTGGCCTGTTCCACCTCCTGCTGCCAGGCCTGCCGGAGATAGACATCCTGCATGCTCGCCAGCATCGCATCGGCCTTCTTGGCCATGCGCGCGCGACCATCCGCTCCGCTGCCGGCCATCCGCTTCAGACCGGCCAGCCAGGTCTGCAGCACCGGCTGTGCATCCCGCTGCATGCGCCGCTCGAAGGCCTCGCCCCCTTCTGTGCGGAGCAGCGAATCCGGATCCTCTCCCTCCGGCAGATACAGAAAGCGCGGCGCATATTCGGCCTTGAGCAGCGGCAGCATGCGCTCCAGCGCCCGCCATGCCGCCTGGCGGCCGGCGCGGTCGCCGTCGAAGCAGAACACCGGCGCATCGCACAGGCGCAGAATCTCGCGAATCTGGCGCTCGCTGATTGCCGTGCCGAGCGGCGCCAGGCCGATCTTCAGCTCGTGCGCGGCCAGCGCCAGCACATCCATGTAGCCCTCGACGACGACGAGCTGCCTGCGGCGGCGGATCGTATCGCGATGCTCGGCATAGCCGTAGAGCAGCTCGGACTTGTGGAACCAGGGCGTTTCCGGGGAATTCAGGTATTTCGGCTCACCCTCGCCGAGCACGCGCCCGCCGAAACCGACCACCTGGCCGCGCCGGTCGCGAATCGCGAACATCAGCCGGTCGCGGAAGCGATCCCCGTAGCCGCGCTCCCCCCTGAACAGCAGGCCCAGCGCCTCCAGCCGCGCCAGCGTCTGGGCCTCGCGACCCTGACCGGCGAAAACCTTCTGCATGAAACCGTAGCCCGGTGGCGCATAGCCCAGGACATAATCCCGGACGATCGCATCGGGCATGCCGCGATCCCGCAGATAGCGCCGCGCCTTTTCCCCCTGCGGCCCATGCAGCGCCCGGGCAAAGGCCTGTGCCGCCGCATCCAGCATCTGCAGCGCCAGCCTGTTGCGCGATTTCGATTCCGGCGATGTCCTGTCGGCCCTGGGAATCTCGAGACCGGCCTTCTCGGCCAGATATTCCACCGCCTCGGGAAAGGAAAGCCCGTCGTGATCCATCAGGAACTGGAAGGCGCCGCCGCCCTTGCCGCAGCCGAAGCAGTAATACAGCTGCTTGTCCGGCGAAACCGAAAACGACGGCGTCTTCTCATGATGAAACGGACACAGACCCATCAGATTGGAGCCGGAGCGCTTCAGCTCCACATGCCGTCCGATCAGCTCGACGATGTCCGTACGCGACAGCACCTCATCGAGAAAGCCCGGAGAAAAATTCGCCATGAATGATTATGTAGTGCCCGGACTCGGGAATTGCAAGCGCCAGGCCGTCAGGAAAGGCGCGACTTCACCATCCCCGAGAGCTTGCCCATGTCCGCACGCCCGGCGGCCCTGGCCTTGAGCGCCGCCATGACCCTGCCCATGTCACGCATGCTTGCCGCCCCGGTCTCGGCAATCACCGAATCGACCAGCGCCTCCAGTTCCGCGTCGCTGAGCTGTTCGGGAAGATAGCCCTCGATGACCGCAAGCTCGGCCAGCTCGGCTTCGGCCAGATCGTCGCGTCCGGCCTCGGCATACTGCTTTGCGGCTTCGCGACGCTGCTTGACCAGGCGGTTGAACACGGCCACGGCCTCCTCCTCGTTCAACGGATAGCCCAGCTCGATCTCGCGATCCTTGATCGCGGCGCGAAGCATGCGGATCGTCGACAGCCGCACCTTATCACCCGCCTTCATCGCCTGTTTCATGTCTTCAACCAGTCTCTGCAACATATCTCACTCCCGCCGCGCGTCGCGGCCCTTGAAATGCCCGTTCCCCAAAATGCGATTGCCGGGCACATGGCCCGGCAATCAATGCTAACCAAGCCGCATGATCGGCTTAATAATCGCGGTTCTCGCGCATGCGCACGCGACGCAGGCGCTTCATCAGACGCTTGCGCGCAGCGGCCTCCTTGCGCTTGCGTGCAATGGAGGGCTTCTCATAGGCCTCGCGACGACGGCACTCGCTGATCACGCCGGCCTTTTCCACCTGCTTGCGGAAACGCTTGAGCGCAATCTCGAACGGCTCGTCCGGATTCACACGAATTCCTGGCATGGGATACATCACCCCCTTCCCGGCTGCGGGACGTCAATCATTCGCCCTTCCGGCCATCAGCCGCTAGTGTGCGGACATCAAGCGATCGGGCAAAAGGGCGACGGATTATGACGGCAGAACCCGACAAGTCAAACGCGGGCAGATCGTCGGCGCTGCTGCGGGCGGCCTCGAAGGTCGGCGGCTGGACGATGGTCTCGCGCGTGGCCGGCTTCGTCCGCGACATCCTGCTGGCGCGCGTGCTTGGCGCGGGCCCGATGGCCGATGCCTTCTTCGTCGCCTTCAAGATCCCGAACTTCTTCCGGCGCATGTTCGCCGAAGGCACGCTGACCGTCGCGCTCGTGCCGGTGCTTTCCGAGGCCCGTGAGGAAAGCGAGGCTGCGGCACACCGCTATCTGAACGCGCTGGCCACGCTGGTTCTGATCGTGCTGCTGGTCGTCACCGTGCTCGGCATCATCGGCATGCCCTGGCTGCTCTACCTTTTCGCGCCGGGCTTTCATGACGAGCCGGCGCGCTGGGATCAGGCGCTGCTGCTGTCGCAATGGATGTTCCCCTATCTGGCGCTGATCTCGCTGGCCGCGCTCTGCTGGGGCGTGCTCAACACCTACAGAAAGTTCTCGCTGGCCGCGGCGACGCCGGCGCTTTTGAACATCGCCATCATCCTCGCCGCGCTGTTTCTGGCCCCGAACATGGACAACGCCGGGCTTGCGCTGGCCTTCGGCGTACTCGCCGGCGGCGTGCTGCAGCTGGCCGTGCAGTTTCCGGCGCTGCGGCGCATCGGCTGGGTTCCGCGCCTTTCGCTGTCCTTCAGGCAACCGCGCATCGTCGAAACGCTGAAGCTGTTCGGCCCGGCGCTGGTCGCGATCGCGGCGGTGCAGATCAATATCCTCGTCGGCACGATTCTCGCGACACTGCTGCCGACCGGCGCGGTATCCTTTCTGTATTATGCCGATCGCATCGTGCAGCTGCCGCTGGCGCTGTTCGGCATCGCGATGAGTACGGCGCTGCTGCCGACGCTCTCGGCCCACCTGGCCAGAAGGGATGAGGACGCGGCCATCGAGGATCTGCGCTCCGGCATCGCCTGGCTGACGTGGCTGACGCTGCCGGCGGTCGCCGGCGCCTTGATGCTGGCCGAGCCGATCATCGTCACGCTGTTCGAGCACGGCGCCTTTACCCATGCCGACAGCATCGCCACGGCCCATGCCCTGCAGGCCTATGCGCTGGGGCTGATCGCGTTCTGCTGGGTGAAGCTTCTGGCGACGGCATGCTATGCCGGCAAGGATGCGAAGGCGCCGATGCGTTATGCGGCGATCGGCGTGGGCGTGAACATCGTGCTGGCGGTGATTCTGATGCAATGGTACGCCCATGTCGGGCTGGCGCTGGCCACGTCGCTGGCCGCCTTCGTCAATGTGGCGCTGCTCTACCGGCGACTGGTGCGCCACTACGGCAAGCTGATCGACGGCAGCAGCCTGCGGCGCATTGCGATGGCCGCGCTGGCCAGCCTGCTGATGCTTGCGCTGCTCTACGGGCTTGAATCGCTATGGAGCTTTCCTGCGGCCGGCAAGCTGGCGCAGGCCGGCTGGCTGGCCGTGGCCGTCGGCGCTGGCGCGGCCGTCTTCTTTACCGCAGCCTGGCTTTTCGGGGAGCGAAAGCTCTTTTCTCGCAGATAGGCAAAACATGCGGAACAGAGATTGTTAAGCTAAAATCCAGAAAGCAGGAGGGCTGCATGCGCCGGGACGTGATTGTCTTCGATATTGAAACCGTGGTGGATGCCGATGCCGCCAGGCGCATCCTGCGCCAGCCCGATCTTTCGGATGCGGAGGCCCGCGACGGGCTTTCGGCCTATTTCCTCGAAAAGACCGATGGACGCAACGATTTTCCCCGCCAGCCCTTCCATCAGGTCGTGGCCATCGCCTATGCGCACCTGATCCGCGAGCCGGGCGAAAACGGCTCGGAGCTGGTCATGCGCCGGCTTGCCTGCGGCGGCGAAGCGGGCAGCAGCGAGCGTGAACTGCTCGAAGGCTTCTTCGGCCTGATCGAGTCGCGCGCGCCGCAGCTGGTCAGCTTCAACGGTCGCGGCTTCGATTTGCCGGTACTGAAATACCGGGCCATGGCGCATGGGCTGAGCTGCCCGCGCTGGTTCAACGAGGGCGACAAGTGGACCAACTACGATGCCCGTTATTCGCCCGAATATCATCTCGACCTGCTCGAGGTGTTCTCCGATTTCGGCGCCTCGGCGCGCTGCTCGATGGATGAGGTCGCTGCCGCCTTCCGTGTTCCCGGCAAGCTGGAAACCTCCGGGGACAATGTGCGCGAGCTGTTCGAGGCCGGCGAGATCGGAGCCATCCGCGACTATTGCGAAACCGACGTGCTGACCACGCTGCTGCTGTTTCTGCGCCAGCAGCTGTTTTCCGGCGCGCTTTCCGTATCCAGCCATGCGAGGGCCCTGCTGGGCGTGCGCAACTATGTCGAGTCCGAGGCCGAAACGCGAACGCATCTGCGCGAGTATCTCGAGGCCTGGGACAGCCTGGAGGCATCCCCATGAGCACGGTTCACCTCCATGACGCCGATGCGCTGCTGATCGTCGATGTGCAGCATGATTTTCTGCCCGGCGGAGCGCTGGGGATCGAGGGGGCCGATGCGATCATTCCGGTGCTAGACGGCTACATCCGCCTGTTTGCCTCCCGCGGCCTGCCGGTCTTCGCCACCCGCGACTGGCATCCGCCGGATCACTGTTCCTTCACCGACCACGGCGGGGAATGGCCGCCGCACTGCATCGCCGGCAGCCATGGCGCCGAATTCCCGGCCGAGCTGCCGCTGGATGGAGCCACGATCGTTTCCAAGGCCACGCAGGCCGATGCCGATGCCTATTCCGGTTTCGACGGCACCGACCTGCACGAGCAGCTGCAGCGGCTTGGCGTGCAGCGGCTGTTCATCGGCGGCCTGGCCACCGACTACTGCGTCAGGGCCACGGTGCTCGATGCGCTGAAGCTCGGCTACCGGGTGCTGCTGCTTGCCGATGCCGTGCGTGCGGTGAACCTGAACCCCGATGATGGGGCGCAGGCGCTTGCCGCCATGCGCAGGGCCGGGGCTGAAACCACCCGTCTGGAGGATTGCACGGACCGATGAGGCCGCCGTCAAGCCCGAAGCCCGCCGGCTGCAGCCCGTTGCTGACGGATCTGTATCAGCTGACGATGATGCAGAGCTATCTGGAACACGGGCTGACCGATACCGCGGTGTTCGAATTCTTCGCCCGCAAGCTGCCCGACTCGCGCAACTTCCTGATGGCGGCGGGACTGGAACAGGCGCTGGATTTCCTCGAAGCGCTCGCCTTCGACGAGCAGGAGCTGCAGTGGCTTTCGCAAACCGGCCGCTTTTCCTCCGACTTCATCGCCTATCTCGAAAAGCTTCGCTTCACCGGTGATGTGCATGCGATGCCCGAGGGCACGGTCTTCTTCGCCGACGAGCCGATCCTGCGCGTTACGGCTCCGATGCCGATGGCGCAGCTCGTCGAATCCCGGCTGATCAATATCCTGCACTTCCAGACCGTCATCGCCTCCAAGGCGGCCCGCATGCGCCTGGCCGCTCCCAATGCCCGACTGATCGACTTCGGGCTGCGCCGCACGCACGAGGCCGATGCCGGGCTTCTGGCCGCCCGCGCCTCCTATCTCGCCGGTCTCGACGGCAGCTCGACGGTGCTGGCCGGCCAGCGTTTCGGCATCCCGATCTTCGGCACGATGGCGCATGCCTTCGTGCAGGCCCATGACACGGAGCTGTCGGCATTCGAGCATTTCGCGCGCAGCCATCCGGAGCATTCGGTGCTGCTGATCGACACCTACGATACCGAGGCCGCGGCCAGCCAGCTGCCGGCCCTCGCGAAGAAGCTGAAGGAAGATGGCATCGACATCCAGGGCGTGCGCCTGGATTCGGGGGATCTCGCCGAACATGCGCGCCGCGTGCGCCGCATCCTCGATGATGGCGGCCTGGGCCATGTGCGCATCCTCGCCTCCGGCAACATCGACGAATACGCGCTGCAAAAGCTCGCCGATGCGCCGATCGACGGCTTCGGCATCGGCACGCGCATGAATACCTCGGCCGATGCGCCCTATCTCGACTGCGCCTACAAGCTGCAGGAATACGCGGGCATCGCCCGGCGCAAGAAATCCGAGGGCAAGGCCACATGGCCGGGGCGCAAGCAGGTGTTCCGCAGCTACCGGGACGGCATCCTCGATTTCGATGTTCTGGCGCTGGAAGGGGAAAAACAGCCGGGCAGCCCCCTGATCCGGCCGGTCATGGCCGGCGGCCAAAGGCTGGAGCCGACGCCGTCACTGGAAGCGATCCGGCAGCATGCGAAAAGGTCGCTGCAATCGCTGCCGGAAGGCCTGCGCAGCATCGAGACATCGGCAACGGCCGATGTCCGGGTCTCCGAGGCGCTCAGGAAGCTGGCCGACGAAACCGACCGCCGATTCGGGAAGGCCTAGGCTTTCCTCAGGCTCCGGCCTCGAGCAGCTCCTTGAGATTGGCGAAGTCCATGTCCATCTCGCGCTGGGCGATATGCGCCACCACCGGACTGGCCAGCTTGAAGAAGCGGCCGACATCGATCGAAAGCGTGCGCTTCACGAGCGTGCCGCCATCGGTGGCCTCAAAGCGCATCGTCGTCTCCATCGGAAAGGGGCCCGTCGTCGTCTTTGCTGCCCAGTAACTGCCGTCTGCATTGCGCTCGACGACCTCCCAGTTCTGCTCGATGACGCGGCCTAAAAACTTCTCCTTCACATGATAGACCGTGCCAACCCCGGGCTCGCCCTCGGTCATCTTCTCCGATTCCAGCACCGAGGCCTGCCACATCGGGTCATTGCTGTTGTCATCGACAAAGGCGATGACCTCGTTCAGCGGCCGATTGATGACGATTTCCGATTCCAGCTTGCTCAACGGCATGACACCCTCCCGATCAGGCCTCGCGCAGCAGCTCGGTGATACCGGTCTTGGCGCGGGTCTTTTCATCCACCTTCTTGACGATCACGGCGCAGTACAGGTTCGGCCCGCCGGACTTGCCGGGCATCGAGCCGGACACGACCACCGAATACGGCGGCACCTCGCCATAGTGCACCTCGCCGGTCTCGCGATCGATGATGCGCGTGGACTTGCCGATATACACCCCCATCGAGATGACCGAGCCCTCGCGCACGATGACCCCCTCGACGATCTCGGAGCGCGCGCCGATGAAACAGTTGTCCTCGATGATCGTCGGCGTGGCCTGCAACGGCTCGAGCACACCGCCGATGCCGACGCCGCCGGAAAGATGCACGTTCTTGCCGATCTGGGCGCAGGAACCGACCGTGGCCCAGGTATCCACCATCGTGCCCTCGTCGACAAAGGCGCCGATGTTGACATAGGACGGCATCAGCACGGCCTTCGGCGCGATATAGGCGCCCTTGCGCACCGTCGCCGGCGGCACGACGCGGATGCCGGCCTTGCGGAACATGTCCTCGCCCCAGGTCGCGAACTTCAGCGGCACCTTGTCGTA
>CAZDLB010000067.1:0-10172 GCA_964505995.1 uncultured Zetaproteobacteria bacterium | reverse complement strand
GATCGCGGTGCGTGGCCGTTTCGAAGATATGGCCGCCGGCAATCAGGTGCTTGCCCGTGCCGTCGGCATAGAAGATGCCCTTGCCGACCTGCAGCTCGTAGATGCCGTCAATGGGCGAGGGGCGGATCGCATCGATCTTCAGATCCGGAATGTTCTTGCGGATCGTGGCCTGGATCTCGGGGGTGAGTCCGCCGGCCTCAGCCCTGCTCATGCTGCCCGGTGCCTCGCCCGAGCAGGCGAGCAGCAGAATTCCAACGGACAGCATCATGATCAGGCGCATGGGTTCCCCCGTCAGTTCAGGAATTCGCCGGTCATGGCCACCAGCATGGGCGCATCATGCGGTCAGCCGGGGATGATGTGAAGCGGAATCTTCGCCCGCATGGCATGCGGCTGCCCGCATGGCGCATCAGAACAATGCGCTTTCCGGCCGGCTGAACGCCTTCAGGATCGAGGCGGTGAAATCCGGATCGGTCCAGTCGCGGGCGCCGATAAAGCCCTGCTCGATCCGGCCGTCGGCGCCAATGACGATCGTCGTCGGCAGACCGCGCGCGCCCATGCGCATAGCCTGCGACGAGTCGGTCAGCAGGGTCGGCAGCTCGAAATGATGCCGGGCGAGGAAGTCGCGGGCATCGGCCAGCTCGTTGTCCAGCGATACGGGCAGGATCGTGACCTCGGGATGCCGCTTCAGCCACGATGTGAGTTCCGGCATCTCGGCCCGGCAGGGCGGGCACCACGAGGCATAGAGGTGCAGCAGCACCGGCTTGCCATGGAATTCCTCAAGATTGTGCATCGCCCCCTTCTCGTCCATCCACGCAAAGGCCTGGGCCGGCACGGGGCTGAGAAATGCCAGGGTCAGTGCAAGGATCATTGCAGCCTGATTGATTTTCGGTTTCATGCATCCTCCGCTGTGGCCTGAGCCGGTTGTGGCTTGGTCGTCGCCGAAGCGCGAATATTTCAACAAGCCTTGCAGGGGCTGGGGAGTTCGTCCATGCTTCCGTGTATGCGATCCGGATTGGCGGTGCTGATGATGCTGGCGCTGGTGCTGGTCACCAGCCTGCCGCTGATCCCCGTTTCCGAGGCCTGCGCCATGGGTGATGCCGGGATGCAGCACGCCATCGCAGTCACTTCCGATTCGCATGCCGATGAGCAGCCATCTCCGGCCCCGGAGCATTGTTGCATCGAATGCGGCTGCGGCTGCCATGCCAGCATCGATGCGCTGCCGCATCAGCTGGCGCCGCATGCGCTGGACAGCGGCTCACCGGTTCGTGAGGTGGCCTGGCTGGTTCCTGCACCAGCGGCCGACAACCCTCCGATCAAGCTGCCATTACGCATTCCCGTTCCCCCGCCGGAATCCCTGATTTCCTGAATCTCAATCCATCCCTTTGATGGCAAGGACCGGTCCGCGTTGCGGATCCGAGCCCTTGCATGCGCCGGGCTATGCGTCCGGCATCAGGAAAACACAGGAGAGAATCAATGAACATCAAACCCTTTTCGGCCCTGCTGCTGGCAGTGGCCGTACTACTGGCCGTGCCGCAGCAGGCGGATGCCTATATCGGCCTGTGCTGCGGCAAATGCGGCGGCAACATGCCGATGAATATCCCCGGCGGCGGCATTCCGGAAACACACGAGTTCCGTTTCAAGCTGCAGCCGATGCAGATGCATATGTCCGGGCTGCGTTCGGGCACGACGGACGTGGCAACCGACAGCGTGCTCGGCATGCCGGTGATGATGGGCATGCCCACGGGCAAATACATGGCCGCCCCCACATCGATGGATATGACCATGCTCAATCTCGCCGTCGGCTACAGCTTCACGGATGATTTCTTCGCCGGCGTCATGGCCATGTATGCCGACAACCGCATGGACATGCGCTTTAACAGCATGATGCGGATGATGACTGGCCAGCCCGGCTTCACGATGACATCGAAGGGCATCATGGACACGATGCTGATGACGAAATACCGGCTGTATGCCGACGATCCGATGATTCCGTCCTCCGAGGCCTCGCTGTTTGCCGGCCTGTCGATGCCGACCGGCTCGATCGACGAGCGCAATAGCACGCATCCCGTGCCCATGCGGCAGAAGGAGCTGTTGCCCTACGGCATGCAGCTGGGTTCGGGTACCTGGGACCCGGTTCTCGGCATCCTCTACCAGCGCTCGACCTCGCCGTGGTGGTGGGGATTCGATGCCCGCTATACGGCGCGCACTGGCACCAACAAACGCGGCTACCGGCTCGGCGATCGCGCCCAGATCGATGCCTATCTGATGTATCAGCCGAACGTGTCGCTGGTGCTCTACGGCGAGATCAATGGCGACTGGCAGGATCGGATGCATGGCGAAGCGGACGAGGCGCGAAGCGGCGCATCGGGCCATGCCACGCAGGGCGTGGCGGCCTCGCCGTATATGACGCCATTGTGGGATCCGGCCAATACCGGCAAGACGCAGATCTTCACAACGCTGGGGCTGCAATGGCAGCCGGTGCCGCTGCAGATCGTCGATCTCGGCGTGCAGCTGCCGATCTACCAGCGCCTGAACGGGCTGCAGCTGAAGGATCAGTGGCGGCTGATGCTGACCTGGTATGTCGAACTCCCGACCCGCAGGAGTATTCGCTCACTGTCGCATTCCCATGCGCCGGCCGATGCCGCGCTCGGATTCTGAGGAGGAAGAGATGAGGATACTGATCACGATTGCATGCCTGATGTTTGCCGCGCCGGTCTGGGCAACCGATATCCCGGACGCCGATTCGCCATCGGCACAACTGTTCGCCAAGCGTTGCAGCACCTGTCACAGCCTGCCGCACCCGAAAAGGCTGGATTGGGAGCACTGGCGCTCGATGCTGCATGTGATGAAGCAGCGCATGCACGAGCGCGGCATGCAGATGCCGGATGAAGAATGGCGGCAGATCGCCGCCTATCTGCAAGCCCATGCGCGTTAGTCTGCTGCTCATCGGACTGCTGCTCGTTGGACTGCCGCTGACGGCCGGGGCGAATGCAGCCCCGGCCGCCATCCCGGCGTCCACGATGCAGCTGTTGCGCGATTTTGGCGTGCAGCTGCCGCATGAACACAAACCGGCGCCCGATTTCACACTTAAGGCCCTGGACGGGCGCAGGGTGTCGCTGTCGGATTTCCGCGGCAAGCTCGTCCTGCTGCATTTCTGGGCCACCTGGTGCGCGCCATGCCGCGATGAGATGCCAAGGCTGCATCGCATCGAGAAGCGGCTGCCTGCCGAGGCGTTTCGCATCATCTGCGTGAATGTGGATCGCGGCGACAGCGGGCCGGTGCGCTCGTTTATCAGAGAGGTCAGCCCCTCCTTCCAGACCCTGCTCGATACGGAGGGGGAGGTGAGACAACGCTATGCGGTGCGCGGCCTGCCGACGACCTATCTGATCGGTCGCGACGGCCGCATCATCGGCCGCATCATCGGCGAACGCGACTGGACAGGGGCCGATGCGATGTTGCAGGCTCTGCTGGCAGAAGATGCCAAGGAGGCGAAATGAAAATACTGAAAGCAATCGGATCAACGCTCGTGATGCTGGCCCTGCTGGCCGGCTGTTCGTCGCAGGACGAGGAGCAGATTCGCATGATGCAGCTGCAGCTGCTGCTGGCGCAGGCGGCGACGCTTGCGGCGATGGAGCAGCCGGAAGCCAGAACCAAGGCGGCCGTGTTTGCGCGGCGGGCCATGTCCGGTCCGGAGATGAACGCGATGCATCACGAGGGGGCGAAATCGCCGATGATGCAGGCCACCCACGACCTTGGCGATGCGGTGTTTGCACTGCTGGAGGTGGCCGGCAAGGAACAGGATGCGCGATGGCGATCCCGGCTGCAGCTGGCCAGCCAGGCGGCCTGGATGCGCCTGACCGGCAAGATGCAGGGCGATGTGCTTGGGCGCTTCAGCTATTCCGAGGCGCGGCAGCTTGCGGCCACGCAGTTCATGGGGCAGAAGCAGGCGAAGCCGAAAGGCGCCTACGCGAAGGCTGCCGATACGCTGATTCGGCGGCTCAACGCGTTGGCGACGAGCTTCTGATGCGTGCTCCGCCGCGTTGGGCTGAGAGCGCGAATTTGACCCGCTTCATGGGCGGCTCCAGCATGGCCGGCGACTTCTGATCGCCGGAGAGATCCATGTCTTCATTGTTTTCCAGACTGAAGAAGGGCTTAAGCCGCAGCCGGGACGGGCTGTCCCGGATGCTGCCAGGGCGCCAGGTCGAGGCGCTGAGCGAAGCGGACTGGATGGATATCGAGGATGGCCTGATCATGGCCGATTGCGGTGCCGAGCTGGCTGCGTCGCTGGTGGCGAAGGCGCGCAAGCGGCGCGGCGCCTCGCTGGAGGTGCTCAGGGAGGTCATGCATTCGATGTTTTCCGATCCTCCCCCGATTGCCTGGCCGGATCAGGGGCCGTTCGTCCTGCTCGTTGTCGGTGTCAACGGCACGGGCAAGACGACGACCATCGGCAAGCTGGCGACGATGTTCCGCCAGCAGGGAAAATCGGTGCTGGTCGGCGCCGGCGACACCTTTCGCGCCGCGGCCGTGGATCAGCTGGCGGTCTGGGTCGAGCGCGCCGGCGCCGATCTGGTGCGCCAGCACGAGGGCGCGGATCCGGCAGCCGTGGCCTTCGATACGGTTCAGCGCGGCCTGGCGCGCAACTACGACGTGGTTATCGTGGACACCGCCGGCCGGGTGCAGACCGACAAGGGGCTGATGGACGAGCTGGCCAAGGTTCGCCGGGTCATCGGCAAGGCATGCCCCGGTGCGCCGCATGAGGTCTGGCAGGTCGTGGACGGTGGCACGGGTCAGAATGCCGTGGTGCAGGTCGAGAGGTTCCGCGAGGTGGCTGGCACGACGGGCCTGATCGTGACCAAGCTCGATGGCACGGCCAAGGGGGGCATCGTGTTGCAGCTGGTCCAGCGTTTCGGTCTGCCGGTGCGTTATATCGGCGTTGGCGAGTCTCTGGAGGACCTGATGCCGTTTGCCGTCGCAGATTTCATCGACGGGCTTTTTCCGCAGGTGGAAACCGCTGCCGGCTGAAGGCGTCCGGCGCGGGCCGGGCGATTCTGTGATATAATCGCTTCATGGATAAAACGACCCGTTCACCGGTGGCCCATTCTCCGGCCCGGGTGATTCTCAGCGTCATGGCCATGATCTTCGTGGCCGAGGCATTCGTGATGCTGATGTTCACGCTTGCCGGCATCGATATCACGCTCCTTGAAGGGCTGTTGGATGCGCTGGCACTGTCGCTGCTGATCGCGCCGGGCATGTACTGGATGCTGTTCCGGCCGATGGTGGCGCAGCAGCAGGAGATCGCCCGCAGCCGCCAGTGGCTGAAGGATATCACGGACCATCTGCCCGAGGCGCTGATCAGCATCGACCGGAACGGCATCATCTGCAGCTTCAATCCGGCGGCCGAGGCGATGTTCGGTTATGCTGCCGGCGAGATCATCGGCCAGAGCGTGAATCTGCTGATGAGCGAGGAGGATGCCCGCGAGCACGATGCGCATATCCGGCGCTATCTGGAAACCGGCGAGTCGCATGTGCTCGGACGCATTCGCGAGGTGGAGGCGCGAAGACGGACGGGCGAGATGTTTCCGGCCGAGATTCAGGTGCGCGAGCTTCGCTCCAATGACGAGACCTATTTCATCGGCATGCTACGCGATATCAGCGAGCGGCGCCGCGAGGAGATCCGCCAGCAGCGCATCAAGGAGCGCATCGAGCGCGCCCAGAGGCTGGAATCGCTCGGCGTGCTGGCTGGCGGCATTGCCCACGATTTCAACAACATCCTGTCCTCGATGCTGGGGAATACGGAGCTGCTGCGGCTGGATCTCGGCGAGCTTGACAGCGAGGCCGATGAGTGTCTGAGGAACATCGAGACCGGCTGCAATCATGCGGCAGATCTGTGCCGACAGATGCTGGCCTATGCCGGCAAGGGGCGGTATGTCGTGCAGTCCGTCAACCTGACCAGGCTCGTGCAGGAGATGGAAAAGCTGATCCGGGTTTCGGTGCCCAGGTCGGTGAACGTGGTCTGCGATCTGTCCGAGGATATCCCTGAGATTCAGGCGGATGTGGCGCAGATGGAACAGGTGGTGCTGAATCTGCTGACCAATGCCGCCGAGGCCATCGGCGAGGCAAAGGGTGAGATCCGGCTGACAACGGGCGTGCAGCAGCTGGAAGAGGCGGATCTGCGCGAGTTCGAGCACGATGCGGGCATGAAGCCGGGTCGTTTCGTCTTTCTCGAGGTCGAGGATAACGGCTGCGGCATCCGCCCCGAGGACATGGCTCACCTGTTCGAACCGTTCTTTACGACAAAGTTCACCGGCCGCGGGCTGGGAATGAGCGCGATCCTGGGTATTCTGAATGCTCACGGCGGCGGCATCCGCATCGACAGCCAGGTGGGGGAGGGCACCCGCATCCGCGTCGTATTGCCTGTGGCCGATGTCGGGGAAGCGGAGGCCCGTCCCGAACAGAATCGGGGCGCTCCGGCCGACTGGCAGGGACGCGGGCGTGTGCTGATCGTCGATGATGAACAGAGCATTCGCTGCATGGCCTGCAAGATGCTCTCTCGCATGGGCTTCGATGCACAGGTGGCTGATGGCGGAGAGCAGGCGCTGGCCTATCTGAAGGATCAGGGAAGATCGGTCAGTCTCGTGCTGCTGGACCTGACGATGCCGGGCATGAGCGGTCTGGAGGTTCTTAAGGCAATCCGAAGGGACTGGCCCGGCATCCGCGTGATCCTGTCCACCGGTTACGGCGAGAAGGTCCTTGAGGATCGATTTGCCGACTGCCGGCCGGACGGATTCGTGCCCAAGCCGTTCCGCTATCAGCAGCTTCTGGATACGATCTACGGCCTGATGAGCTAGAGCACCTCCGCCGCAATCGCATCGGCCAGCGGCAGCCCCGCATCGGTCAGGCGCATGCCTTCGCCATCGAGCTGGACATGGCCCTGTTCGATCCAGGGCCGCAGTCGCTCCCGGGCTTGTCTCCAGGCCGGGTCTCCGAAGCGGGAGATAAAGGTCTTGCGAAGCACGCCATCCCGGCGCCGGAGCCCGAGCCAGACCGCCTCGGCGGCGGCCCGATCCGGCTTCAGGGTCTCGTCCGAGCCGATGGCGCAGCCGCTTTCGAGGACGGTGCGGACATAGCGTTCCGGCGTGCGGATGTTCGCATAGCGCCGGCTGCCGCCGGCTTCGTCCGTCCATTTGCCGCAGGCGCCGGCGCCGATGCCGATATGGTCATGATAGCGCCAGTAGCCGTCGTTGTGGCGGCAGTGATGACCGGGGCGGGCGAAGTTCGAGATCTCGTAGGCGATATACCCGCCCTGTTCCAGTTCCCGGCGCGTCGCCTGAAAGAAGGTCAGCGCCAGTTCCTCGTCGGGAAGCGCGATGGGTCTGCGCGCATGCGCGGCGGCCAGACGGGTGTGCGGCTCGACAGTCAGCTGGTAGCAGGAGAGATGTTCGGGCGCAAGCCGAAGCGCCGCATGCAGCGTGGCCAGCCAGCCATCGAGCGTCTGATCCGGAAGCGCATACATCAGGTCCAGATTGATGTTGTCGAATCCGGCCGCCCGGGCGTCGTCGAACGCGGCCAGTGCCTCGTGGCTGGAATGGATGCGCTCCAGCCATCGCAGCTGCGCGTCATCCAGGCTCTGCACGCCGATGGACAGCCGGTTGATGCCGGCCTGCCGGAAGGCTGCGAATCTCGCCGCATCGGATGCGCCGGGATTGGCTTCGAGGCTGATTTCGACGTCATCCTCCACAGGCAAGCGGCTTGCGGCCAGCTCGACCACGGCCCCGATCAGTTCGGGGGGGGCCAGCGATGGGGTGCCCCCGCCGAAGAAGATGCTGGCAAGGCAGCGTCCCCGATAGGCGGGGTGCTCCGCCCAGTGCACAAGTTCCCGGCACAGGGCCTCGCGATAGCCCGGCCAGTCGGGCTGCGCCCGTTCATGCGAGTTGAAGTCGCAGTAGTGGCATTTGTGCAGACAGAAGGGGATGTGCACATACAGGTGCAGCGGCGATCGGTGGCTCACCTTATTTCAGCACGACCTCGTAATGGTCGGGAGCGAAGCCGTCGTCGCTCTTGAGCGTGATCTCCTTCTTCAGGAAGCCCTCGAGCCGCTCGATGCCCTCGCTTTCCTCGCCCAGCATCAGGTCGATGATCGACGGGTGAGCGATGACCATCAGCTTCTCGCAGGGATAGGCGCGGGCTTCGGCGACGATATCGCGGAACAGCTGGTAGCAGATCGTCGTCGGGCTCTTGCGATAGCCCACGCCCTGACAGTGTTCGCATTCGTTGAGCAGGATGCGGCCCAGGGATTCCCGCGTGCGCTTGCGCGTCATCTCGACCAGCCCGAGCTCGGAGAGCTGCACGACATGCGTCTTGGCCTTGTCGCGCTCCAGTGCCTCGGCCAGCACCTCCATCAGCCGCTGCCTGTTCTCCTCCTCGCGCATGTCGATGAAATCGACGACGATGATGCCGCCGAGATTGCGCAGACGCAGCTGATGCACGATTTCATGCACGGCCTCGAGATTGGTCTTGAAGCCGGTTTCCTCCATGTTGCGCGAGCCGACGAAGGAGCCGGAATTAACGTCGATCGCGATCAGCGCCTCGGTCTGGTCGATGACCAGATGACCGCCGGATTTCAGCGGCACGCGCCGCTGCAGCGCCCGCTCGATCTCCTCCTCGACGCCGTAGACATCGAAGATGGGCCGGTTTCCGGGATAATAGTAGAGCTTCTTCGCAACCTCCGGCATGAAGCGGCGGGCAAACTTCTTCATGCTTTCGTAGGCCTCGCGCGAATCGACGTGGATCTTCTCGACCTCGTCATCGACATAGTCGCGCATCACGCGCAGATAGAGGTTGAGCTCCTTGTGAATCATCGAGCCCGGCGCCGCGCTTTTGGCGCGCTTTTCGATGTCCGCCCACAGGCGCAGCAGGAAATCGAGGTCCTGCCGCATTTCCGGTTCCTGCCGGCCCTCGGCCACGGTGCGGATGATGATGCCGCCCTTGTCGGGGTTGATGCTCTCGCCGATGGCCAGAAGGCGTGCGCGCTCGGCCGGATCCTCCAGCCGGCGGGCGATACCGACATGGTCCAGGTTCGGAAGATAGACCAGATAGCGGCCGGCCAGGCCGATCTGCGTTGTCAGGCGCGGTCCCTTGGATGAGATCGGCTCGCGGGAGACCTGCACGATCAGCTCCTGACCCTCGCGCAGCAGGCTCGCGATCGGCGGGGCCTGACGGCGGCCTGCGGATTCATCCCCCGGCTCTTCGCCGTTTTCTCCCTGATTCTCATCCATGTTCGGAAGGTCCGACTCGTTCTTTTCCTGGCTGACGATGTCGCCGGCGTAAAGGAAGCCGGCCTTTTCCAGGCCGATATCGACGAAGGCCGCCTGGATGCCGGGCAGCACGCGCTGCACGCGCCCCTTGTAGATATTGCCCTTCAGGCCACGCTCGCGTTCCCTCTCGATGTACAGCTCCTCCGCCTGACCGTTCTCGATGCGGGCAATGCGGGTTTCAAACGGAGCCACATTGACCAGCAGTTCGACACTCATTCCACCGTCTCCGTGGCACGATCGCCCTGAGCCTTCCGCTCCGGCTCGGCTGCGAGGATAGCATCGAGCAGGCGCAGCGTTGCAGTCACCGGCAGGCCGATGACGTTGTCCAGCGGCCCGCGAATCTCCTCGATGAAGCTGGCCGCGCCTCCCTGCACGGCATAGGCGCCGGCCTTGTCCAGAACCTCGTTGTGCGCCAGATAGGTGTCGATCTCGGTCGCGCTCAGGCGGCGGAAGCGCACCTGCGTGCGCACGCTGGCCTGCCTATGCGTCGGACCCAGACGGACGCAGACGCCGGTATGCACCTCATGGATGCGTCCGGAAAGCCGTTCGAGCATGCGGGCGGCCTCTCCAAGGTCGTCCGGCTGGCCGAGCACATGCCCATCCAGGGCCACGAGCGTGTCGGCGGCAATGACCGGGATGTCGCCCACGGCCTCGCAGGCCAGGGCCTTTTCCCGCGCCAGCCGTTCGACGAGCTCTTCTACCTGCTCGCCCTGACGGCGGGATTCATCGATATGCGACGGACGCACCTCCACGGCCAGCCCTGCCGCCTGCAGCAGCATCAGACGCCTGGGGGAACGGGAAGCCAGAATCACCTGCATGGGCTAACCCTAGCCGGAGGATGGGCGGCTGTAGAGGGCC
>CAZDLB010000066.1:0-10290 GCA_964505995.1 uncultured Zetaproteobacteria bacterium | reverse complement strand
CATGGCAGAAGTTCAGGTAGTACAGCAGGCCGATCCAGGTGATGCCGGCCAGGAAATGTCCCCAGCGGGCAATGGCTGCAACGACTTCCTCGGCGCCCAGGCCCTGACCGGTCGCCTGGCCGATGCCGATGAGGACCAGCGCCAGAACGAAGCCGGCCACAATGGCTGCCTTGTGATTGGTAAAGATGATCATGGTTATCAATCCCCCTATGGATGATTTGGCCGCGAATGCTAATGGCTTGGCGGGAAATAACCACCCAGAGCAAGTGCGGGTTTATGCGCGCGCGACAAGCAGGGAAAGACTGGATATGCGCCGGCAATCGCCTAGGATTGTGCAAGCAGGGCAGGCTGCTGTCCGAGCCGGGGATTGAGCAGGAGGCATGATGCAGGATCAAGGCAATCCGCGCTGGAGGCCCGGAAAGCGCGACGCGCTGTTTCTGGCCATCGTTGCCGGCGTGATTCTGTTGCTCGTGCTCGGCACAAGCGAACGCACGACGAAGCCCGTGCCCGATGATGACGTGCATCGGCATGCCACCTCGCGCGCGGCCTGCATGAGCTGCCATGGCCAGGGCGGCGTGCGTCCGCAGCCGGCGGGTCACACGCAGGCCGACCAGTGTTTCCAGTGCCATCTGCAGCCGAAGGGATGGCATCGGTGAAGCATATCGGCATCAGCAGCAAGCTCGGGGATGCCCGGGCCACGAAGCTGGCGGCCGAGCTGCGCGACTGGCTGATCCGGCGCGATTGCTCCGTCGTCATCGATGCGGGGCTGGGCGGTGTCATCCAGGGCGAGGTCATGCCGCTGGAGGAGATGGCGGGATCGGTCGAGCTGATGGTCGTGCTCGGTGGCGATGGCACGCTCTTGCACGCGGCCCGTCGGTTCATCGACTCGGAGGTGCCCATTCTCGGC
The DNA here is from genome assembly GCA_964505995.1 of uncultured Zetaproteobacteria bacterium. Lineage (GTDB taxonomy): Bacteria > Pseudomonadota > Zetaproteobacteria > Mariprofundales > Mariprofundaceae > JAJRVH01. Next base: position 9,383 of record CAZDLB010000066.1, on the reverse strand, counting down.
ATCAATCTCGGGCGACTGGGGTTTCTGACCGAGACGCCGATCGGCAGCATGTTCGATACCATGGCCGAGATCCTGGCCGGAAATCTGAAGACCAAGCGCCATTTCAGCCTGCATGCCGAGATCTGGCGCGGCGACGAGAAGCTCGGCGAGGGCATGGCGATGAACGATGTCGTGATGCAGCGGCGCGCGCATCCGCGCATGATCGGCTTTGAGCTGTTCGCGCGCGATCAGATGGTGTTCCGCATGCGAGGCGACGGCCTGGTGCTGGCCACACCGGCCGGCTCCACGGCCTATGCGCTGTCCGCCGGCGGACCGATCGTGCATCCGGAGGTGGACGCGATCAGCGTCGTGCCGGTCTGTCCGCATACGCTGTCCAACCGGCCGATCATCGTGCCGGCCAACGATGTCATCGAACTGCGGCTGATCGAATCGCCGCTGCCGGCCTCGCTGAATCTCGATGGCCAGGAACACATGGTCGTCAATCAGCATGACCGGGTGCTGATCCGCAAGGGAGGCATGATCACGCTGGTCTATCTGCCCGAACGCCACTATTACGAGGTTCTCCGGAGCAAGCTGAACTGGGCCGGACAGGTCGAGAAGGGTCCGGAATCCTGATGCCGGCCTGAGTCATGCTGACATCCCTGAGCGTCCGGCAGTTCGCGCTGATGCGCGAGGTTCATTTGGATCTGGACGGGGGCATGACCGTGTTCACCGGCGAGACCGGTGCCGGCAAGTCCATCCTGATCGATGCGCTCGGCGCCGCATTTGGCGCGCGCGCCAGCGCCGACTGGGTGCGCCATGGCGCCGAACGGGCCGAGGTCACGGCCGTTTTCTCCCCGAAGCCGGGACGCCCCCTGCAGGCGCAACTTGAAGCCATCCTCGGCGAGGCGGACATCGAATGCGAGGACGAGCTGATCCTGCGCCGCGTCATCGGTCGGGATGGCCGTTCGCGCGCCTATGTGAACAGCGTGCCGGTATCGCTGAAGCTGATGCAGCGCATCGGCAGCATGTGCCTGGACCTTCATGGGCAGCATGAGCATCAGGCGCTGCTGCAGCCGGAGTTTCAGCGCGGCCTTCTCGATGCCGGCATCGAGGCATCGTTGCTCGAGGAAGTGAAGCAGAGCCATGATGCCTGGCGACAGGCCGTCTCCAGCCTGAAGGCGCTGCAGCAGGATCGCGGCGATACCGAGCAGCGGGCGGCCTGGATGCGCGAGGAGCTGGAGAGGCTGGACGCGCTTGGGATCGAGCAGGGGCTGGCCGAGCGTCTGCAGGCCGAGGTCGAGAGCGGCCGCCATCATGCGCAGATCCAGCAGTCCGCAGCCGAGGCCATGCAGCTGCTGGAGGAGGGGGAACCGAGCGTGCGCAGCCTGATGGCCCGGGCCGGACATGCCCTGGATGCGACGCGGGCGTTTCATCCCGGCCTGGAAACCGCGGCCGGCATGCTCGAACAGATGGATGCGATCCTGGGCGAGCTGGGCAACGAATTGCGGCAGGTGAGCGATGCCGAGTTCGATGAGACGGCTCTTCAGGCGGCGGAGGAGCGGCTGATGCGGCTGCATGAGGCAATGCGGCGGCATGATTGCGACGAGGCCGGGCTGCTGTCGCTGATGCAGGACTGGCGCGAGAAGCTTTCGGCGCTGGACACGGCCGCCTGGGACGAGTTGGCGCTCACCCAGGCCTGCGAGGATGCCCGCAGGGCCTATCTCGATGCGGCGAACCGGCTGAGCGAGGCGCGCCGGAAGCAGGCTGAAGTCATCTGCGAGCGACTGCGGCCGGTGCTGGACCGGCTGGCGCTTGCGGGCATGCAGGTGCGTTTCGACATCGAGCCCTTCGAAGATGAAAGCGGCTGGCGCGCCGATGGTCGCGATGCCATCTGCATGTTGCTGATGTCCAATCCCGGCGAGCCCTGGCGGCCGCTGGCCAGCGTCGCCTCGGGCGGCGAGCTCTCGCGCCTGGTGCTGGCGCTCAAGGGCAGCGGGGTCGTGGCCGACATGCCGCCGATCGCGGTGTTCGACGAGGTGGACACCGGCATCGGCGGCGAAACGGCCTGGTGTGTTGGTCAGCTGCTGGCGGCGATGGGCCGCGAGCGGCAGGTGCTGGTGATTTCGCATCTGGCGCAGGTGGCGGCCTGCGCTGATCATCATCGCGTCATCCGCAAGGCCGAGCAGGATGGGCGCATGACGACGGAGGTCGAGGCGATCGCCGAGGATGCGCGTCAGCCGGAGATCGCCCGCATGCTCGGCGGCCAGGATGCCGAGGCGCTGAAGCATGCGGCCAGGCTGCTGCGGCGCGGTGCGGAAGAACGGGCGGCGGTTGGCTGATGCCGCACCGCATCCGCATTCGTCCGGCCTGTGTCGAGGATGTCGACCGGATGCAGGCGCTGATCGAGCCCTATGCCCGGGATGAGATCATCCTCGCCCGCGACAAGGATGATATCTGTCAGCATCTGCAGGAGTTTCTCGTCGCCGAGTACGATGGCCATCTGGCCGGGCTCGTGGCGCTGCATGTCTATGAGCCGAAGCTTGCGGAGGTGCGTTCGCTGGTCGTGGATGCGAGCTTGCAGAAGCATGGCATCGGTCGCCTGCTCGTCGAGGCGGCCGAGAAGTGGGCCTCGGATCTCGGCATTGCCCGCATCTTTGCGCTCACCTATGTGACCGGCTTCTTCGAGCGTCTGGGATACGCGGTCGTCTCCAAGGAGAGCCTGCCGCACAAGATCTGGACCGTATGCGTGCATTGCTCGCGCTTTTCGCATTGCGATGAGGTGGCGGTGCTGAAACATCTGGCGGGCGAGGCGCATGTGACGCCGATCCTGGAGGTGGAACAGCCCTGAGCCGTCGGCTCAGGATTGCTGGCCCAGCCTGCGAAGCATCTGCTCGACCTCGCCCGCGGCCCGGTTCAGCGCCGTTTCGTCCTGGCTGCTCAGGCAGATCCTGCCGAACGATTTCGGGCCGCAGCGGTGCGGATAGGAGCCGATCTCGACGTCGGCAAAGCGCGCCTGAATCTCGCCCAGATGACGGGCAAAGGCGCTTTCGGGCAGGCTTACCTCGATCTCGCGGCGCCGGTAGGGCTGGCTGCCGAAATCGGACAGGATGGCCTCCAGCTGTGAGGCGAAGATATCCGGCACGCCGGCCAGTACATAGACATTGCCAATATGCGCGCCCGGCGCGATGGACTTCTCGCAGATGATCGGGCGCGCGCCGTCAGGCAGACGCGCCATGCGCCGGCGGCCGGGATTGACCTGATCCTCGCCGTAGAAACGGCGCATCGCCGCCAGCGTTTCGGCATGCTCAAGCAAGTCCACGCCGAAGGCATCGGCAACCGACTGCATCGTGATGTCGTCATGCGTCGGTCCGATGCCACCGGACGTGATCACGGCATCCACGGCATGGCGCAGCCGGTTCAGCGTATTGATGATGGCCGCAGCCTCGTCCGGCACGATTGCGATCTCGCGCAGCCGGCAGCCGCATGCGAACAGCTTCTGCGCAGCCAGATAGGCATTGGCCTCCCGGGTGCGCCCGGAAAGCACCTCGTTGCCGATGACCAGCATGGCCGCTGTCTGATGCCGTTTCATGCTGGCCATCATAGCCGGAAATTTTAGGAGCGACCAATGCGAAAAGAAGCGGCGGCCGAATGGGCCGCCGCAGGGATCATCATCGGATGGCTCAGGCTCGCAGGTTTCTCAGCGCTTCGATGCGCTTTTCGATCGGCGGGTGCGTGGCAAACAGTCCGGAGAAGCCGCCGGAGATCTTCAGCGTCGCCAGCGCATCCTCGCTGGCCAGCCCGGAGGCTTCCTCCTGCGGGATGCCGGCCTTGAGCCTGTTCAGCGCCGCGATCATTGCCTCGGCTCCGTAGGCTTTCGCGGCATAGGCGTCGGCGCGGAACTCGCGGCGGCGCGAATGCCAGCAGACGACGATCATCGCCAGCACCGAGAACAGGATCTGCAGCACCATGTCGACGATGAAATACACGAAGGGATTCATCTCGCCGTCGCGCGAGCCGGCCGAGGCGACGATGCGCGCGATCATGCTGGCCAGGAAATAGACAAACGTGTTCATCAGCCCCTGCAGCAGCGTCGTGGCCAGCATGTCGCCGTTGGCCACATGGCCCATCTCGTGCGCGAGCACGGCCTTCAGCTCGTCATCGGTCAGCTGCATGGCCAGCCCGGATGAAACGGCGATCATCGCGCTGTTGCGCGTTGGCCCGGTGGCAAAGGCGTTGGGCGTGTCATCCCAGTAGACCCAGACCTCGGGCATCTTCAGACCCTCGCGCCGGGCCAGCTCCTTCACCGTGTTATAGACCAGCCGTTCCTTCGGCGTGGCCGGCTCGATGACCTGCTGCATGCGATACATGCGCCTGGCCATCGGCTTGGACATCAGAAGCGAGATGAAGGCGCCGCCGAAGCCGAACACCATGGCCCAGGCAAACTGATAGGTGGCGAAGGCGCCGCGCACATCGATGCCGAAGGCCGGCAGCACGAAATGAATCAGGATGTTGCCGCTGATGGCCAGGGTCAGAAAGACCAGCAGATTGGTGACGATGAGCAGAAAGATTCCCTTCAGACTTCGCATGTTCACTCCCTTGAAACGAGTATCGGGCGAAATGTGGGGTTGCGGCCCCCCGATTTCAAGCCTTGAAAGACCCGGGCGCATCCCCTACAAACGGGGTATGAGTTCCGATGATGTTCTTGACCCCGAAGTCCTCGATGCAGCCGAAGAATCCACAACCGGCAGCGATTCTGCGGAGCAGCAATCCGGCGAGCCAGAGGCCGAGCCCGTGCGCGAGGCCACCGTCGTCCGCGCCGATGAGGTGCTGCCGCCGCAACTGACGATCCTGCCGCTGTCCAATCGCCCGCTGTTCCCGGGCCTGGTCGTGCCGCTGGTCTATGAGGGTGACGAGATGGCGCAGGTCATCCACCAGCTGGCCGAGCATCACGAACGGCATGTGGGCCTGGTGCTGGTGCGCGACGAGAATGCGCCCTACGAGCCGAAGAACCTGTACGAGGTGGGCGTCGTCGCGCGGGTGGCCAAGGCCGTCGAGATCCAGGGGCAGGGCGTGCATATCGTCGTGGAATGCCTGAAGCGTTTCCGCATCGAGCGCTTCCTGACGAACAGCAATCCGATCCGCGTTGTGGCGCGCTACCGGCCGGAAACGACCTATGAGGACCATGTCGAGCTGCGCGCCTATACCGTGGCCATCATCAATACGATCAAGGAGCTGCTGAAGCACAACCCGCTCTATGAGGAGGAGCTGCGGCTGTTCGCCTCGCGTTTCGATATCGAGGAGCCGAGCAGGCTGGCCGACTTCGCCGCCAGCATGACCACGGCCAGCCGCGAGGATCTGCAGGATATTCTCGAGACCTATCCGATCTTCGATCGGCTGAAGAAGGTGATCACGCTGCTCAACCGCGAGCTCAATGTTTCCAAGGTGCAGGCGAAGATTCGCGAGAATATCGACGAGCGCGTTTCCGAGCAGCAGCGCAAGTTCTTTCTGCAGGAGCAGCTCAAGGAGATCCAGCGCGAGCTGGGCATGAACGAGGATCCGCGCGAGAAGGAGATCGCCGACTTCAAGGAGCGCGCCAGGAAGCTGAAGTTTTCCGAGGAAGCGGCCAAGGCCTTCGAGGAGGAGCTGAACAAGCTGGCGATGCTTGAAACCTCGTCGCCGGAGTATTCGGTGACACGCAACTATCTCGACTGGCTGACCAGCCTGCCCTGGGGGCGGACCTGCCGCGAGCATTTCAGCCTGAAGCGGGCGGCGAGGGAGCTGAACAAGCACCATTCGGGGCTGGAGGATGTCAAGGACCGCATCCTCGAGTTCATCGCCGTGGGAGCGCGCAGGAAAACGGTTTCCGGCTCGATCATCCTGTTTGTCGGCCCGCCTGGCGTCGGCAAGACCTCGCTGGGCAAGGCCGTGGCCGATGCGCTGGGGCGGCCGTTCTTCCGCTTCTCGGTCGGCGGCATGCGCGACGAGGCCGAGATCAAGGGGCATCGCCGCACCTACATCGGCGCGATGCCCGGCAAGATCGTGCAGGCGCTGAAACGCGTCGAGGTAGCCAATCCGGTCATCATGATCGACGAGGTGGACAAGATCGGCACCGATTTCCGCGGCGATCCGGCCAGCGCGCTTCTGGAGGTGCTCGATCCGGAACAGAACAGCGATTTCATGGATCATTACCTCGACGTGCGCTTCGATCTGTCGCAGGTGCTGTTCCTGCTGACGGCGAACCAGCTCGATACCGTGCCGCCTCCATTGCTGGACCGCGCCGAGATCATCCGGCTGCCCGGCTACATCACCAGCGAGAAGGTGGAGATCGGCCGCAGGCATCTGTGGCCGCGGCAACTGGCCGAGCATGGCCTGAGCGCGAAGGATGTGCGCATCACGAAGGCGGCGATGCTGCGGCTGGTCGAGGACTATGCCCGCGAGCCGGGCGTGCGCAGGCTGGAGCAGCTGATCAAGAAGATCATGCGCAAGGTCGCGCGTCGCATCGTCGAGGGCGAGATCGAGCAGCTGCCGGTGCGCATCACGCACCGCAACCTCGAGGACTATGTCGGCAAGCCGCGTTTCCGCGAGAAGGGCATCAAGCAGGGCGTGGGTCTGGCCACCGGGCTTGCCTGGACCGCGCTCGGCGGCACGACGCTGACGCTGGAGGCGACGGTGGCGCATCGGGACCGGCGCGGCATGAAGCTGACCGGCCAGCTCGGCAAGGTCATGCAGGAGTCCGCCGAGATCGCCTATTCCTATGTCACGGCCAATCTGGATCGCTTCGGGGCGCCGGCGGATTTCTTCGATTCCTCCTTCGTGCATCTGCACGTGCCCGAGGGCGCCGTGCCCAAGGACGGGCCTTCAGCCGGTATCACGATGGCCACGGCGCTGCTGTCGCTGGCGCTGAACAAGGCGCCTGCGCGCATCGCGATGACCGGTGAGCTGACGCTGACCGGCGATGTGCTGCCGATCGGTGGCGAGCGCGAGAAGCTGCTCGCGGCCCGGCGCATGGGCATCGAGGAGGTGATCCTGCCGGCGGCCAACAAGGTGGATGTGGACGAGCTTCCCGAAAGCGTGCGCGAGGGCCTGACGATCCATTACGTGAAGCACTTCCGGGATGTGGCCAGGCTGATGTTCGGCATCCGCATGCGTCCGGCTTCCCGGCGGCGCGATACCTCTAGGAGGAAGACCTCCGGCGACGCGGAATCCGACGCACAGGCCTGACGGCGTTGACCACGGGAACCCCGCTGGGTGGCGTCGGGGCGGGCTCGGAGCGTTCCTTTGCGACGATGATGCCGGCAGTCACGATCACCAGCGCGCCGGCCAGGCCGGCAAGGTCGGGAATCTCGTGCCAGACAATGAAACCGATCAGGCCGGCAAACAGCAGGCTGGTATAACTCATCGGCGAAACCTGGGAGGCGGGCGCGAGCTGATAGGCGCGGGTCAGCGCCAGATGCCCGATGTTGCCGAACAGGCCCATGCCGATGATCCATGCCCAGGCCGCCGGAGACGGCCAGACAAAGCCCCACAGCATCGGCACGAACGAGATGATGCTGCCGCCGAGCGCGAACATCACGACGATTCTCAGGCCCGGCTCGGTGCGGGAGAGCTTCTTCACGCTCGTCAGCGCAAGCCCGGCCAGCGCGCCGGACAGCAGGCCCAGCAGGCCGGCCGGCGAGGCGATGGCCGAAGATGGGTGAAACAGCAGCGCGACACCAAGCAGCCCGGTCACGGCGGCGATCTGGCGGCTGCGGGTCCATGGCTCCCTCAGCCACAGCGCGGCAAACAGGCCGATGAACAGCGGGGAGGTGTAGTTCAGCAGCAGCGCATCGGCCAGCGGCAGATGGGACAGGGCATGGAAATACAGGTACATGGCCGTCAGGCCGACGCAAACTCGGAACAGATGCAGGCCCGGATGCGCCGTGGCCAGCGAAACCCGGTGCCGGCGCAGCAACGGCATCAGCATCAACAGCGCTGCGAAGTTGCGAAAGAACACGACCTCGGATTGCGGCAGCGTCTGGCTGGCCAGGCGCACGAAGGCGGCCATGCAGGCGAAGGAGGCTGCCGAGAGCAGCGCGAAGCCGATCCAGCGGACGCGGGGCGCCATGGTTCGTCGCGTGAATCAGCGCTGGCGAAGCATGCGGGCGATCGCGCGCTCACCGAGCGGTGCACGGTGCTTCACGCGCAGGCTTTCGGCCCATTCGCGGGCAAAATCACGCTGCAGCCAGACATTCAGCCCGGCAGTGATGCCCATGGATACACAGGCGCCGAGGCTGGCCAGCGCCATGTCCTTGTGCGCATCCCAGACATCGCCCTGCGTGCCCAGGTAGGCCTGGCCGAGATCGCCGCCGAAATACACGGCCGCGCCCCATTCGAAGAGCTCGAACATCATCGAGGTGGACATCGTCAGATCCAGCGGCAGGAAATAGCCCCAGAAACCGCGCACATTGGCCACCCGGAGAAAGACCTCGCGCACCGGATAGGCCAGCAGCAGCCCGTAGCAGAAATGCACGAGCCGGTCGAAATGGTTGCGCTCCAGCCCCAGCGCATCATTGATGCGAAAGCCGAACAGCGCCTGGCTCCAGTCGTTGTATGGCACCATCGCATAGGTGTAATGCGCGCCGATTTCATGCAGCGAAAGGAAGATGAAGATCAGCGTGTAGGAGATCCGGGAGAGCGGCAGCCGCCGGTAGCTGAGCAGAAGCAGCAGCACGAAGGCGCCGACGAGTGCGTTTTCCAGCGCCCAGTCGGCGCGATCCAGCGGCGCAATCGCCCAGGCGACCCACTCGGCCAGCAGGATGCCGCCCAGAATCAGCACATAGGTCGAATGGCGCATGTTCCGATTGTAGCAGCCGCGAGGATCGCGGGAAATATCAGTCGCGCCTGATAAGCCCGGTTGCGAGCAGCAGCACGACGCCGACGGAGATGCAGGCATCGGCGACGTTGAAGGCCGGCCAGTGATATTCGTGCCCGTTCACGCGCACGTACCAGTCGATGAAGTCCACGACATAGCCGTGCTGGATGCGATCCCAGATGTTGCCGGCCGCACCGGCCAGGATCATCACCAGCAGCCAGGAGTTCAGCCCCGAATGTTCGCGCTCCCTGCTCCACCAGAACAGCACCGCAAACGCGATCAGAACGGTGACGGCGATCAGGATGTAGGCGCGATACGCCTCGGGAAGATCGGCGAACAGCGAGAAGGCCACGCCGGTGTTGTGCGCGCGCACGATGTTGAAGAAGCCGTCGATGACGACGAAGGGGTGGAAGTCCGGCTGCTGGATCCACCATTTCGTGATCTGGTCGGCCGCCAGCAGCAGCACGAACAGCGCGATCTGCGCTTGCGTGCGCGTCACGGCCTTCTCCGGGATGGGTGCAGCGGGATCATGGCCGGCAGCTTATCGCGT
>CAZDLB010000065.1:0-10512 GCA_964505995.1 uncultured Zetaproteobacteria bacterium | reverse complement strand
AGCAGGAACTCCAGCAGCGCCTTCTGCGCATGCAGCCGGTTCTCGGCCTCATCCCAGACCACCGACTGCGGCCCGTCGATGACCTCGGCCGCGACCTCCTCGCCGCGATGCGCCGGCAGGCAGTGCATGAACAGCGCATCCGGCCGCGCATGCGCCATCACGCGCGCATCGACGCAGAAGCCGGCAAAGGCCTTTTCGCGAACCGCCTGCTCGTCTTCCTGGCCCATCGAGGCCCAGACATCGGTGGTCACGAGATCGGCATCGCGCGCGGCCGCAAGCGGATCGTCGCTCAGCGTCACCTCCGCACCCAGCGCCCGCGCCGCCTCGAGCAGCTTCGCATCCGGGCTGTATCCGGCCGGGCAGGCGATGTTCAGGCGATAGCCGAAGGCCACCGCGCCGTTGATCCAGGAATGCGCCATGTTGTTGCCGTCGCCGATCCAGGCGACCGTGCGCCCGGCGATCGGGCCGCGATGCTCCTCGTAGGTGAACACATCGGCGAGGATCTGGCACGGATGCGTCAGGTCCGTCAGCGCGTTGATGACCGGCACCGACGAGTATTCGGCAAAGCGCTGCACGATGTCATGGCCGAAGGTGCGGATCGTGATGCCATCCACCATGCGCGAGAGCACCCGCGCCGCATCCTCGACCGGCTCGCCGCGGCCAAGCTGCGTGGCGCCGGAGTGCAGGAACAGCGCATGCCCGCCCAGCTGGTACATGCCGACCTCGAAGGACACGCGCGTGCGCGTGCTGGCCTTGTCGAAGATCATGCCCAGCGTCTTACCGGCCAGCGGCCGGTGCGCCTCGCCCTTCTTCAGCCGCGCCTTGATCCAGGCCGCACGCTCAAGGATATGCCGCGCCTCCTCCGGCGTGATATCCAGCAATGTCAGAAAATGTCTCATGCCTGTGCCCCCCTGGGCTGAACGCGCAGAAATGCGCCCTCGAGAATCTCCAGCGCCTCATCCACCTCGGCGGCCGACACATTCAGCGGCGGCAGAATCCGCAGCACCCTGGGTCCGGCCGGCAATACCAGCAGCCCGTCCTCGCGGCATGCCGTGATGATATCGGCCACCTCGCAGCCGCAGGCCAGCCCGAGCAGCAGACCTCGGCCGCGCACCTCGTGAATGGCATCGAAACGCACGGCGAGCAGCTCCAGGCCGGCCTGCAGCTGCTCGCCGCGATCGGCGACATTGAGCAGCAGCTCGTCGGACTCGATCGTTTCGAGCACGGCCAGGGCCGCGGCGCAGGACAACGGATTGCCGCCGAAGGTCGAACCATGCGTGCCCGGTGCAAAGCTGGCCGCGGCCTCCTCGCTGGCCAGCAGCGCGCCGATCGGCACGCCGCCACCGAGGCCCTTGGCCAGCGTCAGGATATCCGGCTCGATGCCGGCATGCTCGAAGGCGAACATCGTGCCGGTACGTCCCATGCCGGACTGCACCTCGTCGAGAATCAGCAGGATGCCCTCATCGTCGCAGAGCTGACGCACCTGCTGCAGATAGTCGGTCCCGGCCACATGGACGCCGCCCTCCCCCTGCACCGGTTCCAGCAGCACGGCCGCCGTCTCTTCGGTCACGGCCGCCTTCAGGGCCTCGATATCGTTGAACGGCACATGGTCAAAGCCCGGCGGCAATGGATCGAAGCCGGTCTTGACCTTGTCCTGCCCGGTGGCCGTCAGCGTGGACAAAAGACGCCCGTGAAAGGACTGCATGGCCGAGATCACGGTGCGGCGGGTGGAGCCGCGATCATAGAAGAAGCGGCGCGCCAGCTTGATCGCGCCCTCGTTGGCCTCGGCACCCGAATTGCAGAAAAAGACCCGTCCCAGTCCCGAAAGATCGGCCAGCTTCGCGGCCAGCTGCTGCTGCTGCGGGATATGGAACAGGTTCGAGCAATGCAGCATCGTGCGTGCCTGCCCGGCGATGGCCTCGGCCAGCCGCGGATGCGCATGCCCCAGCGTATTCACCGCAATGCCGGAGATGAAATCCAGATAGCGACGGCCGGCGTCGTCCCAGACATAGCTACCCTGACCGCGGACGAGGGTCAGCGGATAGCGGGCATAGGTCTGCATCAGGGCATCGCGTTTCATCCGGCGCATCTTAGGTGAACATCGGCGGCGGCGCACCCTTCATCTTCAGGTTCGCAGCCCGAAACCGGGATCACGCAAAAGCGCATGGTCTTCGCCCAAAGACCGGGCTAGAGTTCCACCATGACGTTTCTGACCCGGCCGACACGCACGCGCATCAAGGTCTGCGGCATCACGCGGCTTGAGGATGCGCTTGAAGCCTCGAGGCTGGGCGTGGACGCGGTCGGCTTCGTGTTCTACGACAAATCGCCGCGCTATATCGAACCGATGAAGGCGGCCGCCATCATCCGCGAGCTGCCGCCCTTCGTCTCCGCGGTCGGCCTGTTCGTCAATCCGTCCCAGGACGAGATCGATGCGGTGCTCGCCTGCTGCCCGATCGGCGTCATCCAGCTGCATGGCGATGAATCGCCGGAGTTCTGCGAGGCGCAGACGCGCCGCGTGCTCAAGGCCGTCGCCGTCAGCTCGGCCGACGATCTGAAGAAGGCGAAACACTACCGCTGCCCGGTGCTGCTCGATGCGAAGGCGCCGCCCGGCGTCTATGGCGGCACCGGCGAGCCCTTCGACTGGTCCCTGCTGGATGGCTTCACGCATGACTATCCGCTGACCCTGGCCGGCGGCCTGAACATCGACAATGTCCGCGATGCGATGGCCATCCGCCAGTGGTTCGCGCTGGATGTCTCATCCGGCGTCGAGATGTCGCCGGGCATCAAGGACCATCGGAAGCTGCTCGCCTTCGTCGAGGCCGTGAACGCGGCGGATCTGGGCAGCGCGAATCCGGACACCGACTAGGGAGCCCACGTGAACAAGCCGAAAGCGGATACATTCCGTCTGCACAGCGAAATCGACTACGACCTCGGCATCGAACATGCGCCGGATGCCGGCGGCCATTTCGGGCGTTTCGGCGGCCGCTTCGCGGCTGAAACGCTGATGCGGCCACTGAAGGAGATCGAGGAAGCCTTCTTCGAGGCCTGGGCCGACCCGGCCTTCCACGCGCAGCGCATGGAGCTGCTGAAGAACTATGTCGGCCGACCCTCGCCGCTGTACCATGCCCGGCGCCTGTCCGAGGAGAACGGCGGCGCCCAGATCTATCTGAAACGCGAGGATCTGAATCACACCGGCGCGCACAAGATCAACAACACGATCGGCCAGGGCCTGCTGGCGCATCGCATGGGCAAGAAGAAGGTGCTGGCCGAAACCGGCGCCGGCCAGCATGGCGTGGCCACGGCCACCGTCGCGGCGCTGTTCGGCATGCAGTGCGACATCTACATGGGGCGTGAGGATGTCGAACGGCAGATGCCGAACGTGCTGCGCATGCGCCTGCTCGGCGCCAATGTCATTCCGATCGATTCCGGCACGGCCACGCTGAAGGACGCGGTCAACGAAGCGCTGCGCAACTGGGTCGCCAGCTGCGAGGACACCTTCTACATCTTTGGCACGGCCGCTGGCCCGCATCCGTTCCCGCTGATGGTGCGCCAGTTTCACACCGTCATCGGCCAAGAGGCGCGCGCGCAGATGCTCGAGCAGGCCGGCCGCCTGCCCGATGTCGCCGTGGCCTGCGTCGGCGGCGGCTCCAATGCGATGGGCATGCTGCATCCGTTCCGCGACGATCCGGTGCAACTCGTTGCGGTCGAGGCCGCCGGCCACGGCCTGCAATCGGGCGAACATGCCGCGTCGCTGGCCGCCGGCAAGCCGGGCATCCTGCACGGCAATCTGACCTATCTGCTCGAGGACATCGAGGGCCAGATCCAGGGCACGCACAGCATCTCCGCCGGTCTGGACTACCCCGGCGTCGGTCCCGAGCTGGCCTATATGCTCGAGCAGGGACGGCTGACGCTCGATTCGGCCACCGATGATGAGGCGCTGGAGGCGCTGCAGCGGCTGACGCGCACCGAGGGCATCATCCCGGCGCTGGAATCCAGCCATGCGCTGGCGGCCGGCCTGCGCATCGCGGCCGCAATGAAGACCGATCAGCTCGTGGCCATCAATCTTTCCGGCCGCGGCGACAAGGACATGAACAGCGTCTTCAAATATCTGGGATGGGTGGAGGACGCCGATGCCTGAGATCCGCTCCGAACGCCTGCAACGCATCTTCCTGAGCTGTCGCGACGAGAGGCGCGCAGCGCTGATCGGCTATCTGACCGCCGGCGATCCGGATCCGGCCGCAAGCTGCGAGGCCATGATGGCCCTGGCCGCTCAATGTGATATCCTCGAGATCGGCATGCCGTTCTCCGACCCGATGGCCGACGGCCCGGTCATCCAGGCCGCCAGCGAACGCGCGCTGGCGGCCGGCACCCATATGGACGACGTCTTCGCCATCACCTCAAGCGTGCGGCAGGCGCATCCCGAACTGGGCATCATCCTGATGGGCTATGCCAATACCCCGTTCGCGATGGGTTTCGACACCTTTGCCGAAAAGGCCCGGCAAAGCGGCGCGGACGGCGTGCTGATCGTCGACATCCCGCCCGAGGAAGGCGACATCTGCGAACAGGCGCTGGCCCAGCATGGCCTGGATCGCATCCTGCTGCTGTCGCCGACCTCGAGCGATGAGCGCATCCGGCTGGCCTGCGAACATGGCACCGGCTTCATCTACTATGTATCGCTGACCGGCATCACCGGCGCGGCCATGGGCGATATCGACCAGGTGCGGCGAAAGGTGGAGCATATCCGCAGCGAAAGCCGGCTGCCGATCTGCGTGGGCTTCGGCATCAAGACCCCGGAACAGGCGACCGAAGTCGCGGCCTTTGCCGACGGCGTGGTCGTCGGCAGCCATTTCGTTTCGCAGGTGGCCCAGGCGGCAAATACTTGTGAGATCGTTCAATCCGTGTCATCCTCTGCTGAAAGGATGCGGCATGCCGTTGCCGCAGCGGCCTGATCGAAGGAGGGGCAAGGCTTGAGGATCAAGGTTCTGGGGTGTTATGGCGGCCAGCTTCTCGGGTTTCACCTGACCTCGTTTCTGGTCAACGATTCCATCCTGCTCGATGCCGGCTCCCCGACCGAGGCGCTGTCGCTGGAGGAACAGCACGGCATCCGGCACATCTGCCTGTCGCATACCCATCTGGACCACATCAAGGACATCGCGTTCCTGGCCGACAACCGTTCCCTGAAACGCCTGGGCGGGAACAAGAACAATCGCACGATTACGATTCACAGCCTGCAGGAGAACCTCGACACCCTCAAGGCGCATTTCCTCAATGACACGGTCTGGCCGGATTTCACCCGCATCCCGACCGAGGAGGACGCGATTCTCCGGCTCAGCCCGATCCGTCCCGAGGAAAGCTTCACGATCGACGGCGTCACGATCACGCCGATCCCGGTCAATCATCCGGTTCCCTGCACCGGTTTCCTGCTGGATGAGGACGGCATGCAGTTCATCTACACCGCGGACACCGGCAGCACCGACCGCATCTGGGAGATCGCCAATGCCCAGCCGAATCTGCAGGGCATCATCATGGACTGCTCCTTCCCGAACGCCTACCAGAACCTGGCCGATATCAGCGGACATCTGACGCCGAACGGCATGATGAAGGAGCTGGAGAAATTCAACGGCACCGGCGAAATCCCGGTCTATCTCTACCACATGAAGCCGGAGACGCTGAATGTCATGACGGCCGAGGTGGAACGGATGAACCCGCCGCATCTGCGCATGCTGACGCAGGTGGATGAACTGCTATTCTAGAGCCTATTCGAGATACGGACATGAGCTGGTTTACGCGACTGATCGAAAGCCCCAAGAACATCCTGAAATCGGGCAGCTCCGGCACGCCGGAAGGCCTCTGGGTCAAGTGTCCCGGCTGCAGCGAGGCGCTGTACAACAAGGAGCTGGCACGCAACCATCATGTGTGCCCCAAGTGTGGCCATCATATGCGCATCACGGCCGCGCAGCGGGCCGCGATGCTGTTCGATGCCGACTCCTGGGAGGAGCTGGATCGCGAACTGCGCTCGGCCGATCCGCTCGATTTCCGCGACAAGAAGCGCTACCGGGATCGCATCAAGGAGGCCGGCAGGAAAGCCGGCCCGGAGGATTCGGTGCGCAACTATCTCGGCGACATCCGCGGGCGCACGATCTCCGCTTCGATCTTCGAATTCGGGTTCATGGGCGGCAGCATGGGCTCCGTGGCCGGCGAAAAGATCGTTCGCGGCATGGAAAGAGCGATCGATCGCGGCTGTCCGTACCTGCTCATCACGGCTTCCGGCGGCGCGCGCATGCAGGAGGGCGTGCTTTCCCTGATGCAGATGGCCAAGACCTCGGCGGCCGTCAATCGCCTGAATGAGGCCAGACTGCCCTTCGTCTGTCTGCTGACCGACCCGACGATGGGCGGCGTCTCCGCCTCCGTGGCCTGGCTGGGCGATGTCATCATCGCCGAACCCGGCGCGCTGATCGGCTTTGCAGGCCCGCGCGTGATCCAGGAGACCGTCGGCCAGAAGCTTCCGGAAGGCTTCCAGCGCTCGGAATTCCTGCTCGAGCACGGCCTGATCGACGAGGTTGTCGACCGCCGCAGGCTCAGCGACTATCTGGCCACGCTGTTCCATCACCTGACCCACCGGCCCTACCGCCAGGCCCGCTGATCCCCATCATGGCCGGGCCGGCGAGCATTGCCGCATGGCTGGAGGAGCTTGGCAGGCCCGCGGCCGACCGCGATTACCGGCCCGGGCATGCGCGCATGAAGGCATTGCTGCAGGCACTGGATCTGCATCGTCCGAGGCTGCGCGTCCGTATCGCCGGCACGAACGGTAAGGGCTCCACGGCCAACATGCTCGCCCGGGCGCTCGCGGCCTCGGGTTTCCGGGTCGGGCTCTATACCTCGCCGCATCTGCTTCGCTTCAACGAACGCATACGGATCAATGGCGAGCCGATCGATGACGCATCCCTGTACCGATGCCTTGAGGCCCTGATGCCGCAGGCCCGGGCCTCGGGCGCATCCTATTTCGAGGTGGCCACGGCCGCGGCGCTGGCGCATTTCAGCGAGCGCCAGACCGATGTCGAGATCCTCGAGGCCGGGGTCGGCGCCCGGCTTGACGCCACGACGGCCGTGCCGGCCGACGTCGCGCTGATCACGCCGATCGGACTCGATCATCAGGCCTGGCTTGGCGAGAGCCTGCAGGAAATCGCCGCGGAGAAGGCCAGTGCGATGGAGGGTTGCAGGCTCTGCCTGTCGGCGCTGCAGCATCCCGAGGTCGAGGCGGTGCTGTGCCGGGAAGACTCAGGGCTCCGCTTCGTTTCGCCGCATGACTGGCCGGGGGAACTCGCGATGCCCGGCACGCATCAGCGGCAGAATGCGGCGCTGGCGCTGGCCTGCATCCGCAGTCTCGGCCGTCAGCTTCCGGGGATCGATGCGCGACGGGCGGAGGATGCGATTCGCGGCACGCGCATCCCCGGGCGACTGCAGCATCTGAAGCTCGATGATGCCGATGTATGGCTGGATGCCGCGCATAACCGGCATGCGATCGAGGCGCTGCTGCCATCCCTGCCCGGGCTGGCCGATCCATTCGACGCCATCCTCGTGCGCACCCGCGAGGACCGCTCGCTGGCCGATTGCGTGGATCTTCTCCGGCCCCATGCGCGCGATGTGGCGCTGATCGAGGGTCCGGTACTGCCGGCATTGCAGCGAAGGCTGCGGGCATCGCCCGAGGGCCGTTTTCTGATCCTGGGCTCCTTCACGAACGTGGCCGAAGTGCTGCGGGCCGCCCCGTCCGATGCCGGTCTGATTTGACAGATCCCCCCCAAGCCTGTATGCTGTGTCGTTTACTCCTTGGGGAGGGAGTCCATGACGGTTCTGATCGTTGATGACAATGAGTATCTCGTCGAGTTCATCGCGGCGGTGCTGGAAGACGAGGGGTTTGACGCCCACGGCTTTACATCGCCCGAGCAGGCACTGGCCTGGCTGCGCGAAAGCGGCATCCGGCCCCGCCTGCTGATCACCGATTTCAATCTGCCGCGGATGAACGGCTATCAGCTGCATGGCGCGGTCCGGGAGCTGGTGCCGGAGATTCGGACCCTCGTCATCTCCGGCCGGCAGGTGGAGTCCGAGATCGGTGGTCTGGCCTTCGTGCAGAAGCCCTTCACGCCGGATGCGCTGTTGATGGCCCTGCAGTCGCTGACATCCGAAGCCGGCCTCAGTCGAGCGTAAACCCCCGGGGGCCGCGGCGCATGCCGAGCGGGCCGGTGCGCGTCATCTCGATGATGCCGAAGTCCTGCACGCGCTCGAGAAACGCATCCAGCTTCTCGACCTTGCCGGTCAGCTCCAGGATGATGTAGCTGTCCGCCTCATCCTCGATGACCTTCGCGCGAACCTCATCGGCCAGCGCCAGGATCGCATCATGGCTCTCGGCCGTGGATGCCAGCTTGACGAGCAGCATGCCGCGCTCGATGTGCACCTCATGCGAGATGTCCTCGACCTTGATAACCGGGATCAGCTTTTCGAGCTGCTTGCGGATCTGCTCGATCACGCGCTCATCGCCCCGGGTCACGAGCGTCATGCGGCTGGCGGTCCTGTCCAGAATCGGGGCCACGTTCAGGCTCTCGATATTGTAGCCGCGCGCCGAAAACAGCCCCGCGACGCGCGTGAGCACGCCGAATTCGTTCTCCACCAGCAATGTGATCGTATGCCTCATGCCAACACCATCTCATTCAGCGCCGCGCCGGCCGGCACCATCGGATAGACGTTCTCTTCCTTGGACACGGCGACATCGACGATGACGAAGCTGTCCCTGACCTCGAGGGCGCGCTTGAGCCCGTCCTCGAGCTCCTCGAGCTCGCTGATGCGTATGCCGACACCGCCGTAGGCCTCGGCCAGCTTGACGAAGTCCGGCAGCGAGTCGAAGTAGGAATGCGAATAGCGCGACTCGTAGAACATCTCCTGCCACTGCCGCACCATGCCCATGTAGCCGTTGTTCAGGATGATGACGACGAGCGGCATGTTGTACTGGCGCGCGGTGGAGAATTCCTGGCTGCACATCTGGATCGACGCATCGCCGGTGAACACGACCGTGCGCTCCTTCGGCGCGGCCATGAACGAGCCAAGCGCGGCCGGCAGGCCATAGCCCATCGTCCCCAGGCCACCCGAGGTCAGCCAGCGGCCGGGCTTTTTGAAGCCGAAATGCTGAGCCGCCCACATCTGGTGCTGTCCGACATCGGTGGCGACGATGGCATCGCCACCGGTGATCTCGTGCACCTTGCGAATCACGGTCTGCGGCTTGATGATGCCACTTGCCGGCTGCTCGAAGGCCAGCGAATCGCGGGCCCGCCATTCGTCGATCTGTTCCCACCACAGCTTCAGCGCCTCGGCATCGGGGCCGATCTTGCGGCGCCGGATCTCCTCCAGCATCTGACCGAGCACCGTCGCCACATCGCCGACGATCGGCAGATGCGCATGCACATTCTTCGAGATCGAGGACGGATCCACATCGATATGGATCACCTTCGCATCCGGCGCGAACGCGTCGAGCTTGCCGGTCACGCGGTCGTCGAAACGCGCGCCGACGGCCACGAGAAGATCGCAATGTGACACGGCCATGTTGGCCTCATAGGTGCCATGCATGCCCAGCATGCCGAGGAAATGCGGGTCATCGTACGGGATGCCGCCAAGCCCCATCAGCGTGTTCGTCACCGGCGTGTTCATGATGCCGGCCAGCTCCGTGAGCAGCTCGGCCGCGCCCTTCGAGCTGATGACGCCGCCTCCGGTGTACAGCACCGGGCGCTGCGCCTGGCTCAGCGCCCTGACCGCCTTCTTGATCTGCCCCGGATGGCCCTCGGTGACCGGCTTGTAGGATCGCATGTCCACCGTTTCCGGCCAGACGAACTCGCAGACATCGTTGCTGACATCCTTCGGAATATCGACGAGCACCGGACCGGGGCGCCCGGTCGTGGCGATATGGAAGGCCTGGCGGATGATCAGCGCCAGATCCTCGACGCGCTTGACGAGGAAGTTGTGCTTCGTCGCCGAGCGCGTGATGCCGACGACATCCGCCTCCTGGAAGGCATCGTTGCCGATCAGCGACGTCGGCACCTGGCCGGAAAAGCAGACGGTCGGAATCGAATCGGCATAGGAATCGGCGAGTCCCGTCACGGCATTCGTCGCGCCGGGGCCGCTGGTCACGAGCGCGACGCCGCACTTGCCGGACACGCGGGCATAGCCGTTGGCCGCATGCAGCGCCGCCTGCTCGTGGCGCACGAGGATGTGCCTGAAATCACTCTGCTTGAAGATCGCGTCATAGATCGGCAGCACCGCGCCGCCGGGATAGCCGAAGATGGTATCGACCTGTTCGCGTTTGAGGCATTCAACAAAGATCTCGGCGCCAGTCAGCTTCATGGTATCGGATTCCCGCTCATCGGATTGCAGCCAGGCCTGTGTTCCCGGCTGCCGACAAGCTGACGATTGCATCCCGATTGTCAAGAAAACAGCGGCAAAACCCAAAGGAAATAAAGGATTTTAACC
>CAZDLB010000064.1:0-10522 GCA_964505995.1 uncultured Zetaproteobacteria bacterium | reverse complement strand
CATGTGCTGGAACAGGCCGAGGCCTCGGATGCGTACCGCGCCAAGCATGGGCCGCGAAAGCTCGAGGGTCTGCCGATCGCGGTGAAGGATATCTTCTGCACCCAGGACGGGCCGACCCAGTGCTGCTCCAACATCCTCAAGGACTTTCACGCCCCCTATGACGCGCATGTGATCACGCAGCTGAAGGAGGCCGGCGCCGTGCTCGTCGGCAAGACGAACATGGACGAGTTCGCGATGGGCTCCTCGAACGAAACCTCGGCCTTCGGTCCCTGTCGCAACCCATGGGATCTGGAGCGCATTCCCGGCGGTTCCTCCGGGGGCTCGGCCGCAGCCGTCGCGGCAGCCCTTGCGCCGGCGGCGCTCGGCACCGACACCGGCGGCTCGATCCGCCAGCCGGCCGCGCTGTGCGGCATCACCGGACTGAAGCCGACCTATGGCCGCGTTTCGCGCCGCGGCATCATCGCCTTTGCCTCGTCGCTGGATCAGGCCGGCCCGATGACGCGCTCGGTTCAGGATGCGGCACTGATCGCCGAAGCCATCTCCGGGCATGACCCGATGGACTCGACCTCGGTGATGCATGCGCCCGAGATCGACTGGCTGGGCGCCTGCGAGACGCGCGACATGAAGGGCCTGAAGATCGGCAGGCCGGCCGAGTATTTCATCGAGGGCATGGATGCCGGCGTGCAGCAGGCCATCGAGGACGCGCTTGAAACCTGCCGCGAGCTGGGAGCGGAGATCGTCGACATCCATCTGCCGCATACCGAAGCCGCGGTGCCCGCCTATTATGTGATCGCGCCGTCCGAGGCCTCGGCCAATCTGGCGCGCTACGACGGCGTGCGCTTCGGCCACCGCTGCGAGAATCCCGAGGATCTGCTGGACATGTACACCCGCACGCGCGACGAAGGCTTTGGCGCCGAGGTCAAGCGACGCATCCTGACCGGCGCGTTTGCGCTGTCCTCCGGCTATTACGATGCCTACTACCTCAAGGCGCAGAAGGTGCGTACGCTGATCCGCGACGATTTCACCCGCGCCTTCGAACAGGTGGATGTCATCGCCACGCCGACCAGCCCGGTCACGGCCTTCAAAATCGGCGAGAAGACCGATGACCCGCTGACGATGTATCTGTCCGATGTCTTCACGATTGCGGTCAATCTGGCCGGCCTTCCCGGCCTTTCCCAGCCCTGCGGCCTGGTGGACGGGTTGCCGGTCGGCCTGCAGTGGATCGCACCGGCCTGGCGCGAGGACCGTCTGCTCGCCGCGGCCGCGGCCTTCGAATCCGCCACGGCGTGGCATCGCAACACGCCTGCTGCCTTTGCAGCCGAAGGGGGTGAGCAATGAGCTGGGAAGTCGTCATCGGACTGGAGGTCCACGTCCAGATCAACACCCGGACCAAGGCCTTCTGCGGCTGTTCCACCGAATTCGGCGCCGAGCCGAACACCCAGACCTGCCCGGTCTGTCTGGGCATGCCCGGCCAGCTGCCGGTACTGAACATGGAAGCGGCGCGCAAGACCGCGCTGACCGGCCTGGCGATCAATGCGACGATCAATCTCGAATCCAGGTTCGACCGCAAGAACTATTTCTACCCCGATCTTCCCAAGGGCTACCAGATCACGCAGTTCCCGGTGCCGCTGGTGGAGAACGGCTATCTCGACATCCCGACGAGGGACGGCGGCGAAAAGCGCATCGGCATCACCCGCATCCACATGGAGGAGGATGCCGGCAAGTCGCTGCATGAGGGGCTGGACGGCGTCTCGCATATCGACCTGAACCGCTCGGGCGTGCCGCTGATGGAGATCGTGTCCGAGCCCGACATGCGCTCGGCCGATGAGGCCGTGGCCTACCTGAAGCAGCTGCACCAGCTCGTGCGCTTTCTCGATGTCTCCGATGCCGACATGGAAAAGGGCCAGTTCCGCTGCGATGCCAATGTCTCGGTGCATCGCCCCGGCACGCCGTTCGGCACGCGCACGGAGCTGAAGAACCTGAACTCCTTCCGCTTCATCAAGCAGGCGATCGAGTACGAGGTCAACCGCCAGATCGAGATCATCGAGGACGGCGGCGAGGTCGTTCAGGAAACCCGGCTGTACGACTCGGCCAGGGGCGAGACGCGCTCGATGCGCAGCAAGGAGGAGGCGCACGACTATCGCTATTTCCCGGAGCCGGATCTGCCGCCGCTGCGCATCAATGAGGAGGAGCTGGAAGCCATCCGCGCCGCGATGCCGGAGCTGCCGGGCCAGATGCGCAAGCGCTTCGAGACGGAATACGGACTTTCGGCCTACGATGCCGACGTGCTGAGCCAGTCCCGCGAGCTGGCGAACTACTTCGAATCGCTGGTCGCGGCCCACCCGGCCGATCCCAAGCGCTGTGCCAACTGGCTGGCCAACGAGCTTCTCGGGCGGCTGAAGGAGGCCGGCAAGGACATCACCGAATCCCCGGTATCGCCGCATCGTCTGGCCGGCCTGCTGGAGCGCATCGCCGACAACACCATTTCCGGCAAGATCGCCAAGGACGTGCTCGATGCGATGATGACCTCGGAGGATGAGGCCGATGCGATCATCGAGGCCAGGGGGCTGAAGCAGGTGACCGATACTGGCGCCATCGATGGCCTGATCCTTAAGATCATGGAGGCCAACCCGGAGCAGGTCGCGCAGTACCGGGCCGGCAAGGAAAAGCTGATCGGCTTCTTCGTCGGTCAGGTCATGAAGGCCTCGAAGGGCAAGGCCAATCCCGGCATGGTCAACCAGCGTCTGAAAGAGCTGCTCAAGGGCTGATCGGATGAGCCGGGTCCTGCGCAGGGTTCTGCTGACATGCGCAGGCCTGGGCCTTCTGGCCCTGCTGCTGTTCTATCGGCTGGACTCCGGCGCCATCCGCGACGAGATCGCCCGTCAGCTGACCCGCCTTCCGGGAACCACGCTGCAGATGGAAGACGTCCGGCCGTCCCTGCTGCATGGACCCGGACTGCGCCTGGAGCATGCGCGTCTTTCAACCCCGGTGGCCTCCGTGGATTCGGCCCATCTCGACCTCGGGCTGCGGCTGCTGCCGCTGCTTCTCGGCAAGATCGAGCTGGCCGATATCGCGATCCATGACGGTATCATCCGGCTGAGCGGCGCCACGGAGGACGGTGGCAGTCCCGGGGCATTCGATCCGGGCATCATCGCCCGGCTTCCCACCGAGCGGCTGCAGCTGGTGCGCTGCGCGCTGCGTTCCGGTGATCAGGCGATCCTCGATGACGTTTATCTGGATGTTCGTGGCATCGGCCAAAACCGCGAGATGCTCTGGGAGATTCAGGCGCAGAAACGGGACCAGGGATTGCGGGGCCATGGCCGCATCGACTTCCGACGGGGCGAAGCCGCATCCGGATTCGGCAAGCTCAAGTTCAACCGCGTATCCGCCCGTGCCCTTGCGCCCTGGCTTCCGGAACGGATGAACCGCGCGCTTGAGCTGCCGGCGCGGCAGATCAGCGGCACGCTGACGATGGACATGCGCACCGGCAAAAGCTGGTCGCTCTTTGGCGAACTGAGCCTGCAGGCGGATCAGCGCGAACCGATCCGCCTGCGCGGCAAGCTCAGCCATGAGCCGGATGGGCGGACGCTGTGGCGCGACAGCTTCATCCATTTCAGTCATGCCGCCGCCATCGCGCTGGAAGGCGAATGCGGCCGTGACGGATGCGCGTCCTCGATCACCGGCCGGGCCGTGCCCCTGGCCATCATGATCGCCCTGCTGCGGGGTGCGCCATTGCCGGACTGGAGTGGACAGGGCGATTTTTCGGCCAGGCTGAACTGGCATGAAGGGGTCTGGTCGGCCAGCGCCGATCTGGATCTGACGCATCTGGTCTTCCATGGCAGGGAAGACATGGCGCTGCCGGATCTGAGGCTGGCCCATGCCCGCATCGAAGGCCGGGGCAAGGCCTGGCGCCTGAAGAGCCACGATTCGCAAGACGCCCGGCAAATGGCTGCCCCTCTCCGAATCGAACTTTTTCATGACGGCGAGGAAGATGGCGCCCGGCTGCGGGTGCAGGCGCCCGCAAGTTTCTGGAAGCCCTGGCTGGATGTGGCGTTGCAGGAGCACGGACTTGATGCCACGTATCAGGCCTCGGGAAAGCTGGATCTGGCACTGGATTTCCGCAGGCATGCCCGCGCCAGTGAGCTCCGCTTCAGGCTCGATGCCACCGAAAGCGGGCTTAAACACCCGCGGCTGAACAAGCCGGCGTCCGTGCCGCTGAACTGCGCCGGTCGCCTTCGCTGGCAGGGCGATGATCCGCTGGCTGTATCTGCCGAGCCGGAACTCAGCCTGGATCATTGCCGGCTCTCGGAAAGCCGGGTCCGGAAACTGGAATGGCATCGCAAGGCTGCCCATCGGAGGTTTTCACTCCGGGAGATCGAGCTGGATTTCGACGAGGCCGCGGGCTTTCTTGCCACCCTCCCCGCTCCGTTCACCGGCTTTCATGGCAAACTCTCCGGCGATTCGATCTCCACATCCTGGGATGGCGATCGGAACACGCCCTGGCCATGGATGAAACGGGCCGGCGGACAGCTCCTGATGCAACAGCTTGGCACGGCCGACTGGAAGGCCTCCGGCTCCATCACCGCGAAGAACGGCCTGCTGGGTTCACGGCATCTGCACCTCGAGGGTGCCCACGGCCATGCGGAACTCTCCGGCCGCTTTGATTTCGCACACATGAAGGGACGGCTTGATATCCTTTCCGGCTTCGCCAATCTGGACCGGTTGCCGCCGCTGGATCCCGCCTGGAACAGGCTTCAGCTGGAGGGATCGCTGTCCCAGGTCGATGCCCGGCTGCTGGACAATGACTGGAAGGCATTAGCGGCATCCTATGCCTGGCGGGATGGTGGCCTGGCCCTGAGCAACGGCGAAGCCGGGCTGGGCGGCGGACGCGCGAGCTTCCGCCGCATGCGCCTGTTTCGGGGAACAGATGGCATCGGCCTGGACGGCGATCTCAGGCTCCATGGCGTGCAACTTGAGCAGCTGCGCGGCATGGACACCCTCCTGAAGGCCCGGCTTGGCGGCACGTTGCATGCGAATGTCCGCATCCGCGGCGAAATCGGCCAGTCGCTCGCCGGATGGCGGACGAGCAACGGGGATCTGCTGATCTACAATGGCCGCTATCAGCGGGAAACGGACAGCTCGCCACGGGCCTTTCGCAGACTGGAAGGCCGCTTCCGCATCGGCCGCGAAGCGGTGAACGTGAAGAACATCCGGCTGGTCCATCGCGGGCACGATTACCGCGGATGGGCGAGCATCGACGCCAGCGGACGAATCACCGGCCTGATTCAGGATTCAGCCGGCCGATTCAGCCTGCGAGGCCAGTGGCCGCATCTTGACTGGAACCCCCTCCCCGCGTCAGCGGCGAAGCGGTGAAAGCGGTTATTTGCTCTTCAGCGTTTTCAGAAAGGCGATGATGTCCCGCCGGTTCTGTTCATTCTGCATCTCCGGCAGCGTCGGCATGATCAGGCCATAGGGATTGGATTCCACCAGAGCCTTGGCATCCTCATCGCGCCTGGCGAACGCTTCCGGACCCTGTATCCACTGATCGATCCAGGCCTCGTCATGGCGATCCAGCACATCCAGCAGTCCCGGCGCGCCAACGGCGCTGTATTCATGGCTTGTCTTGTGGCAGTGGCTGCAGATCGTCGAAAAGATGCTTCGGCCATGCTCGACATCGGCCACCGGCGCACTGGGCTCGGCCTGCTGTGGCTCCTCGGCCGCAATCGCTCCGCCGCCAAGGCAGAGCGCCAATCCCAGCAATAGCATCCCAGGCCTGAAGGTCATGTGCCCCCCATGATTCGATGTGCAAAACGCAGCGTAAATACGATTCCGACCGATGTCTAGCGTCTTCTGCCGAATCCTTCGGCATGGGCCCCATCGCGCCACCCGGGCTTACTGGTGATAGCGAACCGACTCCTCGCGCACGGCCCGGAAGAACTCGATCGCGTGCTCACGCGGCACATCCGGCGTGATGCCATGGCCGAGGTTGAAGACATGCCCGTTGGCATGCCCGAAACGCGCCAGGATATCCTTCACCTCCTCGCGGATGCGTTCGGGCTTTGCATACAGCATCGCCGGATCCATGTTTCCCTGCAGCGCGACGCGGTCGCCGATGCGTGCCCTGGCCACATCGATATCGATCGTCCAGTCCAGCCCGACCACGTCGCAGCCAGTATCGGCAATGGCCTCCAGCCAGCCCATGCCGCCCTTCGTATAGACGATGACCGGCACGCGACGACCCTCGTTCTCGCGCGTCAGCTGCTCGATGATGCGCTGCATGTAGGCCAGCGAGAATTCCCGGTAATCGCGGGTCGTCAGGATGCCGCCCCAGGTATCGAAGATCTGCACCGCCTGGGCGCCATGCGCGATCTGGCCGTTCAGATAGGCGGCCACCGAATCGGCCAGCTTCTCAAGCAGCAGATGCATCGTTTCCGGCTCGTTGAACATCATCGCCTTGACCTTCGAGAAGGTCTTGGATCCGCCGCCCTCGACCATGTACGTCGCCAGCGTCCACGGGCTTCCGGAAAAGCCGATCAGCGGCACGCGGCCGGCAAGATCCCGACGAATCGTGCGCACGGCCTGCATCACATAGCCGAGTTCCCGGGTCGGATCATCGAGAACGGGCAGGCGCTCGACATCGGCGCGGCTGCGTACCGGATCGGAAAACTTCGGTCCTTCGCCCGCCCCGAAGGACAGGTCCATGCCCATGGCTTCGGGCACGACGAGGATGTCGGAAAACAGGATCGCCGCATCCGCTCCAAGGATGTCGATCGGCTGCAGCGTCACCTCGCTGCACAGCTCGGGCGAACGGCAGAGATCGAGAAAGCCGCCGGCGCGCTCGCGCGTGGCCCGGTATTCAGCCAGATAGCGCCCGGCCTGGCGCATCATCCATACCGGCGTGCGCTCGACGTCCTGCCGCAGGCAGGCACGCAGAAACAGATCATTCTTCAGCTCAGTCATGTCATTTCCTTTATCTCTCACCGCAGAATACGGAGGACGCAGAGAGAGTCCGCTTGGCAAAGCATCTCCTGTCCGCAATACGCTTGCGTATTCTGCGGTTCTATTTAATCCCAGATATAGCCTTCGGTCGGGCTTGAGGCGCTGGCAAAGGCACGCTTGGGCATGCGTCCGGCCAGATAGGCCAGCCTGCCGGCCCGCACCGCATCGCGCATCGCGCGAGCCATCATGCATTCATCCTTCGCCTCGGCAATGGCCGTGTTGATCAGGCAGGCATCGGCGCCCAGCTCCATGGCCTTGGCCGCATCGGATGCCGTGCCGATGCCGGCATCCACGATGACCGGCACCTTGGCGCGCTGCTTGATCACGCGGATGTTGAACGGGTTGGCCAGCCCACGGCCGGAACCGATCGGATTGCCCAGCGGCATCACCGCCACGCAGCCGATCTCCTCCAGGCGCGTGGCCACGATCGGATCGTCATTGGTATAGACCATGACCTGAAAGCCTTCCCTGATCAGAATCTCGGCCGCCTTGATCGTCTCGACGACGTTCGGATACAGCGTTTCGGTATCGCCGAGAACCTCCAGCTTCACCAGATCCCAGCCGCCGGCCTCGCGCGCCAGCCGCAGTGTCCTGACCGCGTCCTCGGCATTGAAGCAGCCAGCCGTGTTCGGCAGGATGGTATATTTCTTCGGATCGATATAGTCGAGCAGGTTCTCCTTGCCCGGATCGGTGATGTTCACGCGGCGCACGGCCACGGTGATCATCTCCGCCTCGGCCGCCTCGGTCGCGGCCTTCGTCGTTGCAAAATCGCGGTACTTCCCCGAACCGACGATCAGGCGGGATCTGAATTCATAGCTGCCGATCTTCAGCAGATCCTCTGACATCGCTGTCTCCTTCATCCATGATGGGGGTTCCGTATGCTGGCCGGAAGCATCAGCCGCCTCCGATCATATGCACCAGCTCGATGCGATCGCCTTCGCAAAGCCGGGTCTGGGCGTACTGGCTTTTGGGAACGACCTCCAGATTGCGTTCGATCGCAATCATGCGATCCGAAAGCCCCAGCTCCTCGACCAGTTCGGCCAGCGTTGCGGCTGCGACCTTGCGCGTTTCACCGTTGAGCTGAATGATAATTCCGGCAGACATGAAACCCCTTGTTTTTTGGCGAAAATGGTGCAAAAGCGGGCAGAAACGGGTCGTTTTCGCACGCTTTCAGGCCATGACGCGCGCTTTCTCCATTGACCACGGAAAGCCCTGCGCGTAGCGTCAGCGATATGCTAGCAGCAAGCTCATCCGCACCCAATAGCGGGATGCGCCAGGCGGGCAACGCGGCGCGGCCGGCACCGAAACCTGCGAACTGGCGCGGGGTCGCAGCCTGCATGCGCGAGGCGAAGGCAGCCTATGCTGCGGAAGACTTTGCCGGGGCCGAGAAGCTGCTGCTGGAGCTGATCGAGTTCGCGCCGAACGAGACGCGCGCCTGGAAGCTGCTGGCGCACACTCAGAAACGGCTGGGCAAGATCCGGGATGCGATTGCCAGCGCCGAGCGCGCGCTGGAATTGCAGCGGGCCGCCCAGACCAGAGCGGAAATGCCGGCGTCGCTGACGCTGGCCCGGCTGTTGTGGCAACAGGGTGACAACGAAGCGGCCCGCGCCATGCTCGCCGTACTGCTGTTGCGCGACCCGGACAATGAAGGCCTGAAGCGTCTTCGCCGCGAATGGTCGCCGGAGGAAGCGGAATGAAGAAACTGCGCGTGCTGGTCCTTCATGGCCCGAATCTCAACCTGCTGGGAATGCGCGAGCCCGGCCATTATGGCACAAAAACCCTGGCCGACATCGATCGCATGCTGATCGAAAGCGGCGACCGCCTGGGCATCGAAATCATCAGCTTCCAGAGCAATCATGAAGGTGAACTCGTGGATCGCATCCAGCAGGCCGCCGGCGGATCGGGTGATCTCGGGAATATCGACGGCATCATCATCAACCCTGCGGCCTATACGCATACCAGCATCGCCATTCGCGATGCACTGCTGGCCGCGCGCATCCCGTTTGTCGAGGTGCACCTTTCGAATATCCATCGGCGGGAAGAATTCCGCCATCGCTCGATGCTGGCCGATGCCGCGGCCGGCGTCGTGGCCGGCTTTGGCGCCAGCTCATACACGATGGCCCTGACCGGCCTCAACGACCTGTTGCGTCACCCATCTTAATCTCAGGAGAACAGCGTGGACATAGCTCAGATTCGCAAACTCATCAAACTGGTTCAGAACTCGGACCTGACCGAAATCGAGGTCACCGAGGGCGATCAGACCGTTCGCATCTCGCGTCAGGCGCCGGCCACCCCGGCCCCGGCGCCCCAGACCTTCACGGCGCCAGTCGCCCCCGCCCCTGCCCCGGCCAGCGAGGCCCCTGCCGCAGCTGAGCCCAAGGCCGAGCCCACGGAGGAGCATGCGGTGAAATCGCCGATGGTTGGCACGTTCTACCGGGCTCCGAGCCCGGATGCCGACCCCTTCGTCACCGAGGGGCAGAAGGTCAAGAAAGGCGATGTGCTGTGCATCATCGAGGCGATGAAGATGATGAACGAGATCGAGGCCGAATACGACGGCGTCATCGATGCCATCCTCGTCGAAAACGGGACGCCGGTCGAATACGGCCAGCCCATCTTCATCATCACCCCGCTGACCTGACGGAGACGGCATGTTTCACAAGATCCTGATTGCCAATCGCGGCGAGATTGCCGTCCGCATCATTCGCGCCTGCAAGGAACTCGGCATCCGTTCGGTGGCCGTGTATTCGGAGGCCGACCGCGACTCGATGCATGCGCGGCTGGCCGATGAATCCATCTGCATCGGGCCTGCCCCGGGCAACCTCTCCTATCTGAATATCGCAGCCATCATGGCCGCCGCCGAACTCACCGATGCCGAGGCCATCCATCCGGGCTACGGCTTCCTGGCCGAGAATCCCGAGTTCGCCGATATCGTCATCGAATCCGGCCTGACCTGGATCGGTCCGCGTCCCGAATCCATGCGCATCATGGGCGACAAGGTTTCGGCCAAGCATAAGATGCGCGAGGCCGGCGTGCCGCTCGTGCCGGGCTCCGATGGGGCCGTCCGCGATATCGACGAGGCCAAGGCGATTGCCCGTGAGGCGGGGTTTCCGGTCATCATCAAGGCCTCGGCCGGTGGTGGCGGCCGCGGCATGAAGATCGTGCATTCCGAGGCCGCCCTGGCCAATGCCTACAGCATGTGCCGCAGCGAGGCCGGCGCCGCCTTCGGCGATGACACCGTGTTCATCGAGAAGTTCCTCGAGCAGCCGAGGCATATCGAGGTGCAGGTGCTCGGCGATACGCATGGCAACATCGTGCACCTGTTCGAGCGCGAATGCTCGATGCAGCGCAACAATCAGAAGGTGCTGGAAGAGGCTCCAAGCCCGTTTGTCGACGAGGAAACGCGGCAGAAACTGTGCGCCGCCGGCGTGGCCGCGGCCAAGGCCGTGGATTATGTCGGCGCCGGTACCATCGAGTTCCTGATGAATCCGGACAAGTCCTTCTATTTCATCGAGATGAACACCCG
>CAZDLB010000063.1:0-10598 GCA_964505995.1 uncultured Zetaproteobacteria bacterium | reverse complement strand
TCCGGCGCATAGTAGCGAGGCCGCAGGCCGTTACGCTCGAAGCCCAGGGCCGCGTAAAGGGCCTGCGCGGCCTTGTTGGAGGCGCGCACCTCCAGCAGCACGGCCCGCATCGCCGCCTTGCGGCGCAAAAGCTCGCGACTCAGCCGGCGGGCCACGCCGCGCCGGCGATACTCCGGATCCACGGCCACCTGCATGATATGCACCTCATCGAGGATATCCTGGCTGAGGATGTAGCCGGCCAGCACCCCTGCATCCTCGCAGATCAGCAGATCAAAGCCGGACTCCAGCGCCGCGTGCAGCGAGGCCTCGGACCAGGCATCGGCAAAGCAGCGGCGGTTCAGCCGGTAGACCGCCGCCAAATCATCCAGCCCACCCTGGCGGATGATGCCCGGCTCCCCGGCCATCATCATGGCCCTAGGCGGCTTCCGGCGCCTCGACCTGCTCCTTCCAGCCGCAGCCCTCGGTGGCGCAGACGTATTCGGTACCGTGGCGCTTCGTGACCTTTTCGGTCACGAACGGGGCATGGCATTTCGGGCATGGGCGGTCGACGGGCTTGTTCCACAGCGCGTTCTTGCACTTCGGATACTGCGAACAGGAATAGAATATCTTGCCGCGCCGGGAGCGCTTCTCCAGAAAGGTTCCCTTGCCGCACTGCGGGCAGGCGATGCCGGTGTCCTTCGGCTTTTCAAGCGGCTGGGAGTTCCTGCATTTCGGATAGGCCGAACAGGCGAGGAAGCGCCCGAAGCGCCCGTTCTTGATCACCATCGGCTCGCCGCATTTCTCGCAGACCTGATCGGTCTTCTCCGGCTCCGGCTGCGCTTCATTGTTGCCGTTCAGCGGCCGTGAATACCTGCATTCCGGATAGCCGGTGCAGGCCAGAAACTTGCCATAGCGCCCGAGTTTGATCGCCAGCGGCTTGCCGCATTCGGGACAGATCTCATCGGTTTGCTCGCTCGGGCGCCCGGCCTCAGCGGCCTTGTCCACATCGGCCTTGAACGGCTCCCAGAACTCGCGCAGCACCGGCTTCCACTCCAGCTCCCCGCGGGCAATCGCATCGAGCTTGTCCTCGATCGCCGCCGTAAAGCCGACATCCACGATATTGCCGAAGGATTCGACCAGAAAGCGGTTCACCCATTCGCCGACATCGGTCGGCACGAAGCGCTTTCTGTCCATTTCGACATACTTGCGCTCGCGCAGGACATTCAGGATCGAGGCATAGGTCGACGGTCGCCCAATGCCATTGGCCTCCAGCTCCTTGACCAGCGAGGCCTCGGTGAAGCGCGGCTTGGGCTCGGTGAAATGCTGCCTCGCCTCGGCCCGTTCGATCTCGATCGCATCGCCGACCGACAGCGGCGGCAGCAGACGGTTCTTCTGATCCTGCTTCTCCGGCTCGTCGCTGGACTCGATGTACAGCGCACGAAAGCCCGGAAAGGCCAGCGTCGAGCCG
This sequence comes from uncultured Zetaproteobacteria bacterium, assembly GCA_964505995.1. GTDB lineage: Bacteria > Pseudomonadota > Zetaproteobacteria > Mariprofundales > Mariprofundaceae > JAJRVH01. The sequence goes on along the minus strand of CAZDLB010000063.1, from coordinate 9,151 downwards.
GTAGCGCGCAGCGTCAGCCGCTGCTCCCCTTCGGCCTCGATATCCGCTCGCACCTGGTCGAGCAATGCCGGCGCCATCTGCGAGGCCAGCGCCCGTTTCCAGATCAGCGTGTAAAGCTTCAGCGAATCGGCATCGAGCACCTTCTTCATCGCCTCCGGCGTGCGCAGGATCGAAGTCGGGCGGATGGCCTCGTGCGCCTCCTGGGCATTCTTGCTCTTCGTCTTGAAGATGCGCGGCCGGGAGGGCAGATAGTCCTGACCGAAGGCCTGCGCGATATGCTCGCGCATCTCCGCGACGGACTCGGCGGCCAGCGACACCGAATCGGTTCGCATGTAGGTGATCAGACCGACCGGTTCGCCATCCACCTCGATGCCCTCGTAGAGCTTCTGCGCGATCTGCATCGTCTTGCGGGCGGTGAAGCCGAGCTTGCGCGAGGCCTCCATCTGCATCGTCGTCGTAATGAACGGCGGCGCCGGCTGCTGCCTGACCTGTTTCTTCTGCACATCCACTACCCGGAATGCGCCGGCCTCCACCTTGCGGGCCATGAGTTTCGCATTGACCCCGTCGGTGATCGCGAACTTGCCCAGCTTCTTGCCATCCACCGCATACAGCTGCGCATCGAAGCCGTCGCCGCCTTGCCGGCAGGCCGCCTCGATCGTCCAGAACTCGCGCGGCTTGAACTCGCGGATATGTTGTTCGCGTTCGCAGATCAGGCGCAGCGCAACCGACTGCACGCGACCGGCCGACAGCCCCGAGCGGATCTTGCGCCACAGCAGCGGCGACAGCGTGAAGCCGACCAGGTAATCCAGCGCGCTGCGCGCCTGCTGCGCATCCACGAGCTTCATGTCAATCTCGGTCGGATGCTCGATGGCCTCCTGGATCGCCTTCTTCGTGATCTCGTGGAAGGTGATGCGCTGCACGCGCTTGCCCTCCAGCGTGCCGCGCTCCTTGAGCACCTCATAGACATGCCAGGCAATGGCCTCGCCCTCGCGATCCAGATCGCTGGCGAGAATCAGCGTATCGGCCTTCTTCATCGCCCGGTCGATCGCATCCAGCCGCTTCTTCTTGTCCTCGATGATCTGGTAGGTGATCGCAAAATCATGCTCGGGATCGACCGAGCCGTCCTTCTTCGGAAAGGCACGCACATGGCCGTAGGACGCCAGAACCTTGTAGCCCTTGCCAAGATACTTTTCGATGGTTTTCGCTTTGGCGGGAGACTCCACCACGACCACTGCACTCATTGATTCTGCAACTCCACTGCCAACATGTAGCGGCTGCCCGGCAGGCGTTCGACGACACCCTGCAGCTCAAGGGCGAGCAAGATGGGCGAAAGCTCGGGCAGGGTCAACCCGCAAGTTTCGGCCAGCACGTCGACATGCAGCGCCTGCCCCCCCAGCGCCTCCAGGATGGCGGCCTCGGCCGGACTCGCCGGACGATAGGCCTTCTTCCTTTGTTTCCGGCATCTTGCCGTCCCTTCCAGGCCCAGGGTCTGCAGCACCTGATCGACGTTTTCCACCAGCTGCGCGCCTTCCCGGATCAACAGATGGCAACCGCCATGGTTTTCCGCCAGCACCGAGCCGGGCACGGCCAGCACCTCGCGCCCGTATTCGGCCGCCAGCCGGGCGGTGATCAGGGATCCGGAGCGGAGATCGGCCTCCATGACCAGGGTCGCTGCGCCGAGTGCCGCAATGATGCGGTTGCGCCTCGGGAAATGCTCGGGCCTGGCACAGAGCCGCGGCAGAAATTCGGAGATCACGCAGCCCTGGCGTTCGACGGCCGCAACCTGACGTTGCTGCTCCTCGGTCAGCGCCGCCAGCCCGCAGCCGAGCACGGCCAGCGTCGGTGATGGCCCTTCCAGCGCCCCGCGGTGTGCGGCCGCATCAATACCCCAGGCCATGCCGCTGACGATGCCAACGCCGGCTTCGGAAAAGCGCCTGCACCAGTTGCGGGTCAGTTTCCGCCCCTCGGGGCTGGCCCGGCGCGCGCCGACGACGGACAGCAGCGGCCGATGGTTCAGACATGCGACATCCCCGCGCGCGAAAAGCACCAGCGGCGCATCATCCACACCGTTCAGGGCCTGCGGCCAGGCCTCGTCGTCCGGACACAGCACGCGGATGCCGTGCTCGCTGCAGTCGGACAGAATCGCCGCCGGGCCTTCGCCGTCCGTGACGGCCCGGTGAAGCGCCTGCATCAGACGGGGGCCCAGGCCGTCCACCTGCCGCAGGGCCCTTTCCGGGGCCCGCATCAATGCTTCGATGCCGTGAAAGTGCTCGACCAGACGCCGGCCGGTCCGCGGACCGATGCCGCGCGCAAGACTCAGCCGCAGCCAGGATTCGGCCGCGGCTGAGGCGGGAGATGAGATGCTGTTTGCGTCCGCGGGCGGCTGGCCCCTCACATCCTGAAGCTCAGCGCGTCGCGCGGTTGCGCACGGAATCGCCGATATTGATCGGGCTGGTGGACTGCGTCACCAGCGCAATCGAGGCATCCTGCTGCGGCACCAGCACCAGCAGCTGGCCGATCTTCTCCTCGGGCAGGCGCACCTTCTCGCCGGTGACCTGATCGCGCACGATGCGGCCCGCCTTGTGAACGGACAGCGCCGTGCCCGGTTTCAGACCATCCTTCAGCCCGAGGCTGATGCCGACGACCTGATTCTGTCCGGCCTCGGCCGCATCGTTGCGGATATACATGACAGTGCCATGCAGCTCGCCCGCCGGATAGCTCGGCGTGATGCGCGGATCGATTTCCTTGGCCGGTTTCATACGGTCGCCGCGCGAGATCTCCTCGAAGGCCGTCAGCACCCGACCGCGATAGATGCCCTCGGCCTGCGACGTGACCTCGACCTGCCCCAGATGGTTGACGAGCACGCCGACGACATGCCCGGTGCGCGGGTCGCGGATCGGATCGCCGGTGCGGAAGATGTCGAACACCTCGCCCGGCTGCACCGGCCGATCGAACTTCAGATACAGACGGTCGTTGGCCCCGTAATTGATGCGTTCATCCTCGGAATCGAGGATATGGCCCATGCCTTCGATCTCGCTCGGCTGGATGAAATCCTGGCGCTGAAGCGCGGTCAGCAACATGCTCGTATCGAAGCCGCCCTCGAGCCGCTCGACCGGCTTGATCACGACCTTCGGCTGCGGACGAACCCGGGTCAGACCGCCGGTCTTCTGGCGGCGCACATCGAACCAGATCTCGTTGCCGGGATAGATCAGATCGGGGTTCGTGATATACAGATTGCGCTCCCAGATCTTGATCCAGCGCTGCGGATCCTTGAAGAAATACTTCGCGATGTCCCACAGCGTATCGCCCTTCTTGACGATATAGGGCTGGGGCAGATTGGGCCTGAGGTCGTCCTCGGTCACGAGGCCGCGGGTATCGAGCGTATCGGCCTGAACCGGAGGCGTGACAAGCCAGAGCACGGCGGCAAAGAGAATTAGCGAGATTTGTTGAAGTTTCATCTGAAGCCTCCCGGCCTAAGTGGTCAATTTATCAAAGAATGGCATATTTTCAGGAACTGTGCAAGCCGTCCGCCTCGCGCGCCTGGCGATCCTGAAGCGTCGTCGGCTCGGTGCCATCGCGCAGGCGGCGGATATTGCTGGCATGGCGCAGCGTCATCATCAGCGCCAGCACGATGGCCGTCGCCATCGCCGGCAGGCCGCCATCAAAGGCCCAGACGGCCAGCGGCAGCGACAAGCCCGCCAGAATCGAGGCCAGCGACACATAATGCCAGATCTTCAGCGCGACAAACCACACCGCAAAGGCCGCGGCTGCGGCCAGCGGCAGCCATGGCAGCATGACGCCGAACATCGTCGCCACGCCCTTGCCGCCGCGAAACCCCAGATAGACCGGGAAGATATGGCCGAAAAAGGCCGCCAGCGCGACGGCGGCGATCCACGGCTGATCCCAGCCAAGATGCAGCGCCAGCCAGACCGGCAGCGCGCCCTTGAGGATATCGGCCAGAAGCGTCAGCGCGCCGACGAGCCGGCCGCCGGTGCGCAGCGCATTCGTCGCGCCGATGTTGCCCGACCCATGCTCGCGCGGATCACGCTTGCTGATCAGCCTGGAGAAGAGCAGGCCGAACGGGATGGCGCCCAGAAGATACGCAGCCGCCACACCGGCCGGCTGGATCCAGGGCATCGCGTTCACGCGCCTCCCTTGCGGTAATTGCTGCGCGCCGAATTCAGGCGCAACTGCATCTGCTCGGCCGGTGTCGCACGGATGAAGGTCGGCAGAACCGTTTCCAGCTCGGCCGGCTCGCCGAACTCGGGAGGAAAGGCCTGCCCCTGGGCGACGTTGTCATGGCGCAGCAGCACCAGCTGGTCGCGCGTCAGCGGCGGCGTCGGCAGCAGCTGCATGAAGGTCGCCATGATACGCGCGGCAAATCCCGGCACCGGCAGCAGCAGGCGGTTGCGTCCGAGTTCGCGCATCAGCATTTCGATCAGCTCGCGGAAACGGTAGACCTTCGGGCCGGCGAGTTCATAGGTCTGGCCGTTCACATGGCGATTACCGATGGACATCACGAACGCGCGCGCTACATCCTGCACCCAGACCGGCTGAAAGCGGGTGTCGCCGGCGATCACCGGCAGCACCGGCAGCAGTCGGCTCATCTTCTTGAACTTGTTGAAGAAGCTGTCGTTCGCGCCATAGATGATGGAGGGACGGAAGATCGTCCAGTTCAGCCCGCTCTGGCGCACGATGCCCTCACCCTCGCCCTTGGTGCGGGCATAGGCGCTGGCTGGAATCTGGCCGGCGCCCAGCGCGCTCATGTGCAGGAACTGCTTCACACCGGCGCGCTTGCAGGCCGCCAGCGCATGCTCCACGCCATGCACATGCGCCGCCCGGAAGGTATAGCGCCCCTTCTCGAACAGCAGGCCGACGAGATAGATGACGGTATCGGCGCCGGCCACGGCATCATCCAGGCCGCGTCCGTCCACGACATCGGCCCGGACCAGGCGCACGCCATCCACGATCAGATCCCGGGACCGTTCCGGATGCCGGCAGGCGACCGTGACCTGATGGCCGTTGCGCAAGGCCTCATGGACAATGGCGCGTCCGACAAAGCCGCTGCCGCCGATCAGACAAACCTTCTTTCCCATGATTCCCTCCTCCTTGAAGAAGCCACCCGTAAGCCGGTGGCCGGTTCTGCTCCGGCAAGGGTCATTATGCGATCACGTCCGCTAAGGTCAATGCGGCGAAGCATGGTTGCAGTCACGGGCAACTCGTCTAAGCTATCCGGCGTTCGTTCTGCAACAAGGGAGGGTGAGCCCATGGCGCTGAAGTTCTTCAATCCCGATCAGGTCGTAGCCGCGGCGCGCAGTTCCCTGCGCCCCAGGCTGCTGATCACCATGGCGGCCACGATTCTCGGTGCCGTCGTCCTCTTTGGCATCTTCCAGGTCGAGGGCCGAAGCTTTGCCGCCATCTTTCTGCGCTTTGTCGGCAGCGTCGCCGCGCTGTTGTGGACGCTGTTCGGGCTGACGGCCACCGCGCATCAGATCCATCAGTCGCAGCTGGGCAATGAGATCCCGAACCCGAGGCAGGCCGCCTGCTTCGCCTGGGGGCGCGCGGCCTCGCTGCTCATGCTGCCGGTCTGGGGCGCCGGTCTGCTGCTGGCGCTGCTGCTGGCCGAAACCCTGCTGCTGGCGCTGAGCCACATTCCCGGCCTGGGGCCGATCCTGCTCGCCATCGCCGGCGTACCGCTGCTGCTGCTGAACACCGTCGTCGCCGTGGCACTGCTGCTGGCGCTGTTCAATATCGCGGCGCGCGTCGTGCTGGGGGACGATCATGCGCTGGCCGTACGCGATGCCACATGGCGCCTGCTGCGCGAGCGCTGGCCGGAACTGCTGATCTACAACCTCGGCGGTGTGCTGGCCACGTGCCTGGTCGCCGCGCTCGTGCTTTCGCCGCTGTGGCTGGGACTGCAGATCACGCTCGGCCTGATCGATTATGCCGCCGCCGAGGCCTGGAAGACGCTGATCGATGCATCCGGATTCTGGGGCGGTATCGGTCATCTGATCGGGCTGGTCATGATCGGCGCGCTGCTGGCCGCCATCGCCAGCGTGCCGCTGATCACGATCACCCATCTGACACTGTCCATTCACCGCGAGCTGGAGGCGCCCGCAAAGGCGAAGCGCGGAGCTCGCAAACGCGGGGCAACCGAAGCCGCAGCCGACGAAACCGCGGAGACCAGGCCCCGCCGGACCCGTCGCAAGAGCACGGAGAACAAGCCCGCCGAAACGAAACCGCGCCGGCGTCGCAAGACTGCAAGCGAGGCAGAAAAGGCAAGTCAGCCAGAAGACGCGCAGGGCGAAGCAACCCCGGAAGCTGATAGCGAATGATCCCGAACGCCGCCACCATTGCCGCATTACGATCCCTGCCGGATGGCCTGTTCGCCACCGAGGCGCGCCAGTCGGCCAGCCCCGCCCAGTGGTATCGCAAGGATGGAGAATACCTGCCGCTGACCTATGCCCATCTCGTCAAGCGGGTGCGCCATATCGCCAGCGGTCTGATCCATTCCGGCATCAAGCATGGGGATCGCGTCGCCATCCTGATGGAGAACCGGCCGGAATGGGCCGCGATCGATTATGCGATTCTCAGCATCGGCGCCGTCACCGTGCCGCTGTACTGCTCCTATCGCCCGCAGGACATGGCCTATGTGCTCAAGGATTCCGGAGCCGTGGCCGCGTTCACCTCCGGCGGCAAGCTGCTGCGAGACCTGCTGCTGGCCGTCAAGGAGTGCCCGCATATCAAGGCCGTCTATTCCATCGACAGGGAAAGCGATGGCGACATCCTGCATCACCTGCAGGAACTCGAGGCCGGCGATGTGGATACGGAGGAGCTGAGCCGACGCCTGGAGAAGGTGGATCGCGACACGCTGGCCACGCTGGTCTATACCTCGGGCACGACGGCCAACCCGAAGGGGGTGATGCTGACGCACGGCAACATCCTGACGAATCTCGAATCGGTACCGACTATCGTGCCCGATCTGAGCCTGGAGGACCGGCTGCTCTCCTTCCTGCCGCTGGCGCACGCGCTGGAGCGCACCGCCAGCCATTTCCTGGTCTATACCTATGGCATCTCGGTGGCCTTTGCCGAACGGCCCGACACCGTCGCCAAGAACCTCGCCGAGGCCAGGCCGACGATCATGATCGCCGTCCCCCGGCTGCTGGAGGTCGTGCGCAGCCGCATCCTGGGCCAGGTCGCAAGCCAGCCGGCGATCAGCCGCAGGCTTTTCCATGCCTTTCTGAATCTGGCCGGCAAATCGCGGCGCAATGCCTTCGAGGCCATGCTTTTCCGGCTGCTGGATCGGCTGGTGGGCGAGAAGATACGCGCGCGCTTTGGCGGCAGGTTGCGCATGCTCGTCTCCGGCGGCGCACCGCTGAGCATGGAGGTGGCCGAATTCTTCGAGGCGCTTGGTCTGCCGATCGTCGAGGGCTACGGCCTGACCGAATCCGCGCCGCTGCTGGCCGTCAATCCGCTGTATGCGCGACGCCTCGGCAGCGTCGGCCTGCCGGCCGCCGGCGTCGAAATCCGAATCGCCGAGGATGGCGAGATCCTGGCCCGGGGCGGCAATATCATGCCCGGCTACTGGAAGCAGAAAAAGGCGACGAAGGAAGCGCTCGCGGACGGCTGGCTGCATACCGGCGACATCGGCCGCCTCGATGAGGACGGCTATCTCTACATCACGGATCGCAAGAAGGACATCATCGTTAATTCCGGCGGCGAGAACATCGCGCCGCAGCGCATCGAGGCGCTGCTGGCCGCCGATGAGCAGATCGAGCAGGCCGTGGTCTACGGCGACCAGAAACCGTATCTGGTGGCGCTGATCATTCCGAATCAGGAGGCCTGCATGGCCTGGGCCCGTGAAAAGGGCCTGCCCGAGACCGACTGGGAACACATCTGCACCTCCGAGATCCTGAAGAAGCATCTGCAGACGAGGATCAACGGCATCCTCAAGCCGCTGAACCCGTTCGAACAGGTGCGCCGCATCCATCTGCTGCCGCAGCCGTTCAGCATCGAGGACGGCCTGCTGACGCCGACGATGAAGATCAAACGACGCAAGGTCTACGAGAAATACGGCGGCATTCTCGAAAAGCTCTACAACTAGGGGCGAGCATTGTGGCCCGTTTGCTGCTAGCGTGGCCGCATTCGATTTCAGGAGCAAACCATGGCCGACGATTCGCAGAAACTTGAAATGAAGCCAGAGGATCTCTACCGCGAGGAGATCTATACCGATCTGAAGCTCGGCACGATCCGCAAGCTGATCCCGGTCAGGCCCGATGGCTCCGATGACGATTCACGCGAGGTCCGCTTTACCGGCCAGGCGCAGGTCATGACACCGGCCGGGGCGCTGCCGATCAGCTTCGAACTCGAAGCCACGACCATCGGCGAGGCCGCGGCCGCCTTCGGCGAGGCCGCCGAGAAGGCCTTGGAGGAAACGGCGCGCGAACTCGCCGAGCTTCGCAGGCAGGCGGCCTCGGACATCGTGCTGCCGAATGCCGGGGATGTCTCCAAGATCACCGGTGGTGGTGGTATGCCCGGCGGCGGCCTCATCCAGCCCTAAGCTTCGTCCGGCATATTCAGCAATCGCTCGCAGCGCCAGATGCGGATGACGGCAATGCGTTCAGATTCGAGCCGGTAAACAATTCGGAAAGGCGGCCGGATAAGCTCCCTTAATGACGGCGTCCCGAACTCCGGCACAATCCGTCCCATGTGAGGATAATCCGGCAAGGCGCGAACAGCCGCCATCATTTCTTTGGCAATCCGCCGACCGGCCTCAGCCGCACCCTGAGCTGAATAGTAATCCAGCATCTGCTCCAGATCACCCAATGCGGAGGGTGAGAATTCCACGGGAAGCATGGTGGCGGGCTGGTTTACAACCCAAGCCTGCGTTTAACTTCCGACAAAGGAATTCCTTCGCCAGCGTCCATTTCGGTTACACCCTGAACCACCGCACGCATGAATTCACGTTCCTCGGCGTTCTTTTCAAAATCCTCAAGCGATTGAATCACAGCCACACCCTTACCTCGGCTTGTCAGCAACACCGGCCTGTGCGTTTCTCCGGTCTGTTTGACCAGCTTGCCGGGATTGACCTTCACAGCCGACAGTGGAACCACATCTTCCGAAAACTTGATATTCATCGCGGGTCTCCTTG
>CAZDLB010000062.1:0-10600 GCA_964505995.1 uncultured Zetaproteobacteria bacterium | reverse complement strand
CCGTTGGTGGATGCGTCGTGGCCACGGACCGGCGCATCGTCTTCCAGCTCCGGCAGGATCCTCCGGGCCAGCTGCTTGCCCAGCTCCACCCCCCACTGGTCGAAGGCATTGACGCCCCAGATCACGCTCTGCACGAAGATCTTGTGCTCATACATCGCGATCAGGCTTCCCAGCGTGCGCGGCGTGAGCATCGGAAACAGGATGGAGTTCGTCGGCCGGTTTCCCGGAAACACCTTGTGCGGCAGCAGCGCGTCGATCTCCTCTTGCGCCAGCCCCTCGGCCTCAAGCTCCGCCCGGGCCTCGGCCTCGGTCTTGCCGCGCATCAGCGCCTCGGTCTGCGCAAAGAAGTTGGACAGCAGCAGGCGATGATGCTGGCCGACCGGATTCTTCGTCTCGATCGGCGCAAGAAAATCGCAGGGCACCAGCTTCGTACCCTGATGAATCAGCTGATAGAAGGCGTGCTGGCCATTCGTTCCGGGCTCGCCCCAGATGATCGGGCCGGTCGAATAGTCCACCGGCTCGCCATCGCGGGTGACGCGCTTGCCGTTGCTTTCCATGTCCCCCTGCTGGAAATAGGCCGGAAAGCGGTGCATGTACTGGTCATAGGGCAGGATCGCATGCGAATGGGCATCGAAGAAGTTGTTGTACCAGACGCCCAGCATGCCGAGGATCACCGGGATATTGTCCTCCAGCGGCGTATGCAGGAAATGCTCGTCCATCGCATGGGCGCCCTCGAGCAGCTCCTCGAAATGATCCATGCCGAGATAGAGCGCGATCGAAAGCCCGACCGCGCTCCAAAGCGAATAGCGGCCACCCACCCAGTCCCAGAACTCGAACATGTTCGCCGGATCGATGCCGAAGTTCGACACCGCGCGCGCATTGGTGGATACGGCAACGAAATGCCGGGCCACGGCCTCCTTCGTGCCCCCCCTGGTCAGGAACCAGTCGCGGGCCGTATGCGCATTGGCCAGCGTTTCCTGCGTCGTAAAGGTCTTGGAAACGATGACGAACAGCGTCGTTTCACGATGCAGATGGCGCAGCGTTTCCACGATATGCGTACCGTCCACATTGGAGACGAAATGCACATTCAGGCCGCCATCCCGGCCATAGGGCTTGAGCGCCTCGGTGACCATGACCGGGCCGAGATCGGAGCCGCCGATACCGATGTTGACGATGTCGGTGATGCGCTTGCCGGTGCTGCCGCGCCACTGCCCCGAGCGCACGGCCTCGGTAAACTCCCGCATCTGCCCCAGAACCCGCCTGACATCCGGCATCACGTCGCGGCCATCCACGAGCACCGGACGATCCGAGCGGTTGCGCAGCGCCGTATGCAGAACCGCGCGATGCTCGGTGTTGTTGATCTTCTCGCCGCGAAACATCCGCTGCGTCCAGCCTTCGACATCGCGCTCGCGCGCCAGCTGCATCAAGAGGGCCATGGCCCGGTCGTCCACGAGGTTTTTCGAGAAATCCACCAGGATGTCGTTGAAGATGCGCGAATAGCGGCTGAAGCGTTCGCCATCCTGTTCGAAGAGTTCGCGCATGTGCCGGGCCTTCATGGCCTCGGCATGGGCCGCCAGCTGCTGCCAGACGGCCGACTGTGTCAGATCAGACACGCTATTCCTCCCCTTCCTGCGGCCAGCCGGCCGCAGCTTATGACGTGATCACCCGTTCCTGGGTATCCGCGAGCAGTTCCTTGATCTTGTAGACATTGATCTTGCCGTCAATGCCCTTGAGCTGCACCGGCTCAAGTATCTCGTATTCGGCGCGGGAATGCAGCTGATTGAGCGTATTCTCGCTGATCATCACATCCCCCGGGCCGGCCATGCCGGTCAGCCGTGAGGCGACATTCACCGCATCGCCGATGCAGGTGTACTGCATCGTCTTGGAGGAACCGATGGAGCCGACCACGACCTCGCCGGAGTTGATGCCGATGCCGATCTGGATCGGCTCCTCGCCGTTGCGCTCGCGCTCGAGGTTGAAGCTCTCCATTGCCGACTGCATCTCCAGCGCGCAGGCCACGGCGCGGTCGGCCGGCCGGTCCACCGGCACCGGCGCACCGAAAAGCACCATGATCTCATCGCCGATGTACTTGTCGACCGTGCCGCTGTACTTGAACACGACATCCACGATGGTCTCGAAATAGCGGTTGAGCATCGCGACGATGCGCGTCGCCGTCGAGCGCTGGCTCAGGCCGGTAAAGCCGCGGATATCGGCAAACAGGATCGTGACATCGCGCAGCTCGCCGCCTTTCTCGAGCACGACCTTGCCGCTCATGATCTGCTCGACCACCGAGGGCGAGAGCAGGCGCTCGAACTGCGCCTTGGCCGCCGCCTCCTCCTCGATCTGCTGCACCAGGCGGGTATTCGTCACCGTCATCGACACATAGCGGATGATCCCGGTCAACAGCTGCAGATCCTTGCGGCTGAACGCCGCATGGGTGCGCTGGCTGTCGAGATGCACAACCCCGAGAAACTCGCCGTCCTGCAGCAACGGCGCGCACATCACCGAACGAATGCCCTGCAGGATCAGCGAGGAGGCCTGCGAAAAGCGATCATCCAGGCTTGTATCGGAAAGCAGGACCGCATTGCGGGTTTCCCGCACCTCGTTGAGCACCGACTCGGAAACGCGCACCTCCTCATCCTTGCCAGCCGCCGTATGCATGGCCGCCGGAACGAGTTCATGGGTATCCTCATCGTCAAGCAGGATGATGCAGCGATCGCAGGAAAAGATGCGCACCAGTTCCGCCGCCACCTTGTTCAGCGCCGCGTTCAGGTCGCGCTCCAGGCCGATCTTCTGCATCAGTTCATTGCCCAGGCGCAGTTTTTCGTAGTCCGAACGCAGCACGGACAGATCGCCGATCGAGGCCTCGGGAACAAAGCGTTCGGTGCTGGAAACCTGGATGCGGTCCTGGACCTGGGAAATATCCGCCACATTGGAGATATTGATGCGCTTGGACAGAAGCTCGGCCTCGGTCTCGGCCTGAAAGAGAATGGTCACCTTGCCCATCGTGATCTTGTCGCCATCGCAGAGCTTGTGGCGCTGAATGCGCACGCCATCGAGGAAGGAGCCGTTGGAGCTGTTCAGATCCTCGAAGATGTAGTCATCGCCCACCTTGCGGATCATCGCATGGCGCTTGGACACCATCGGGTCGTGCAGGCAGACCGCACACTTCGGATGCCGGCCGATGCCGACATCGCCATCAATCGTATAGACATGTTCACCGCTTGCGGATCGCACGATCAGCTTGGCCATGACTGCATCATAGCCCCTAGACCCCCTGTCTGACAAATCCCGGGCCCCCTTGAAACGGGTTCCATGCCGGTCGGAGCCGGATCCCCCTGCTCTCGCCCGCCATCCTGTGATAGCCTTGGGCGCACGGAAAACCGCTGATCCCGGCGGATCATAGATGAGGACCAGGGAGGCGACATGGCCAGGCTGAACATCGTATTCATGGCTTCGGAGGCTGCGCCTCTGGCCAAGACGGGGGGGCTTGCCGATGTCGTCGGCTCGCTGCCGCGCGCGCTGCAGCAGCTGGGCCACCGGGTCAGTGTCATCCTGCCCTTCTACAGGCGCCATCTGTATGCCAACAACATCCGCACGCGCCCGCTTGACCACAGCATCGAGATGTGGGCCGATGGACTCCAGCGTCATTGCCCACTGCATGAGGCCATGATCGACGGCCTGCGCTTCATCCTCGTCGAACAGGACGATCTCTATGACCGCGATGGCCTGTATGGCCCTTCGGGCGGGGCCTACGAGGACAACCTGCTGCGCTTCATTCTTTTCGATCGCGTCGCACTTGAGGCTGCGGCCCTGCTCTGCGGCAGCGTGGATGTCATCCACTGCCATGACTGGCAGACCGGCATGGTGCCGCTGCTGCTGAAAACCCAGTATCAGCATCATGCATCCATCGCCCGCGCGCGAACGGTCTACACCATCCACAACCTGGCCTATCAGGGCATCTTCCCGGCCGACTGGATCCACCGCCTCGGGCTTCCAAGCCATTATTTCCATCGTGAGGGCTACGAGTTCCATCATCAGATCAACTGCATGAAGGCCGGCATCGGATCGGCCGATGCCATCACGACGGTCAGCCCCTCCTATGCCGAGGAGATCATGACTCCGGAATACGGCTGCCATCTCGAGGGCTTCCTGCGCAACCATGCCGACCGGCTGAGCGGCATCGTCAACGGCCTGGATGTCGATCACTGGAACCCGTTGACCGACCCGGTCATCGCCGCTGCCTTCGGCCCCGGCCGGGCGGCAGGCAAGAAGACCTGCAAGCGGGCGCTTCAGGAAAAGTGCGGCCTGGATGTTTCGGCCGACACGCCGCTTCTGACGCTGATCTCGCGACTGGCCGATCAGAAGGGCATCGATCTGCTGCTGGCCAATGCCGAGGCATGGATTGCACGCGGCTACCAGCTGGCCGTTCTCGGATCCGGTGACATGCACAGCGAATTCCAGCTCAGCCAGCTGGCCGGGCGTCATCCCCGCCGGATGTATTTCTACCGCGGCTTCAACGAAGCACTGGCGCGACAGATCTACGCCGGCGGCGACATCTTCCTGATGCCGTCGCGCTTCGAGCCCTGCGGCCTGGGCCAGCTGATGGCCATGCGCTACGGCACCGTGCCGGTCGTGCGCGCCACCGGCGGTCTGCGCGATACGGTGGTGGACTATCGCACCAGCCGCTCCGGCGCCACCGGCTTCCATTTCGACGCCGCCACTCCCGAGGCCTTCGATGAGGCGGTGGAGATGGCCGTCAGCATCTATCGCAAGCCGAACATCTGGTCGCGCATCCGTTCCAGGGCGATGAAACGCGATTCCTCCTGGGAGGCCTCGGCCAGGGCCTACGCCGATCTGTATGCGACACTGATCAGGCCATGAACGTGTTCATCGCCGCCGATGTCGGCGGCACCAACCTGCGGCTCGCCGTTGTCCGCGAAAACGGCGAGATCCTCGATCAGCTGCGGCAGCGCTGCGATTTCAGCCGGCAGCCATCCCTGTCAACGCAAGCTCTGGAGACACGAATTCTCGAAGCGCTGGCCACGCCCTGCCGGACCATGATGGGAAAGCATCCGGACATCGCGGCCATCGGCATCGGCTTTCCCGGCTTCTTTCGCGGCGACAGCGGCGTCCTTGCCGCGTCTCCGAACCTGCCGCAGCTTGCGGATTTCGCGCTGGCCGCGCGCCTGCAGGACATGCTGGAGCTTCCCGTCGCCGCCCAGAACGATGCGCTGTGCGCTGCGCTCGGCGAATATCGGCACGGGGTCGCGCGCGGCTGCGCCCATCTGCTGCATGTCACGCTCGGAACCGGCATCGGCGGTGGTCTGATCCTGGGTGGGGAGCCCTGGGCCGGTGAACATGGCATGGCCGCCGAGTTCGGCCATCTGAAGATCGTCTCCGATGAAACGGCCCTGCCCTGCGGCTGCGGTGGCCGCGGCTGTGTCGAGGCCTATGCCTCGGCCAGTGCCGTGGCCCGGCGCGCGCAGGACATCGGGCTGGATGCCGATGCTGCCGGGGTTTACGCCCTGGCCCGGCAGGGTCATCGGCCGGCGGCCGAAATCCTGACTGCGGCAGGAAACCATCTCGGCCAGGCCCTGGCCGAAGCCGTCAAGCTTCTGGACATCCATACCATCAGCGTCAGCGGTGGCCTGACCGGCGCGTGGGAGTTCCTGCATCCGGCGATCCTAAGCGGCATGGAAAACGGACTGATCCCGCCACATCGGGGCAAGGTCCGCATCCTCAGGTCCACACTGGATGACCAGGGCGGCCTGCTCGGAGCGGCCGCATTCGCCGCCCGGCTGATCGCTCAGGCCACGAGGCCGGCTTCGTCCTAGGCCTGTTTCGGCGGGATCGGCTCCAGGCCCCAGATATCGCGGTTGTAGTCCAGCATCGTCCGGTCGGTGGAGAACTTGCCGGAACAGGCGGTGTTCAGGATGCTCATGCGCAGCCAGCGTTCGCGATCCAGGAAGGCCTCGGCCGCACGCCGGTGGGCCTCGACATAGGAACGGAAATCCGCCGCCACCAGCCAGGGATCATGCGGCGAGCGGATCGCCGCACAGATCGGCGCGAACAGGCCCGGCTCGAACTGGCTGAAATGTCCGCTCTCAAGCAACGCCATGACCCGGGCGAGATCCTCGTCCGCGGCAATGATGGCGTTCGGATCGTAGCTTTCGCGGGTCTTCTCGACCTCCTCGGCCGTCAGCCCGAAGAGGAAGAAGTTGTCCTCGCCGACCTCCTCGCGGATCTCGATATTGGCCCCGTCCAGCGTGCCGATCGTCAGCGCGCCGTTCATCATGAACTTCATGTTGCCGGTGCCGCTGGCTTCCTTGCCGGCGGTTGAGATCTGCTCGGACAGATCGGCCGCCGGGGCGATGACCTCCATCGCCGAGACGCGATAGTTCGGAAAGAACACGACCTTCAGCCGGTCGCCGACCTCGGGATCGCGGTTGATGACATCGGCCACATTGTTGATGAGCTTGATGATCTGCTTGGCCATCCAGTAGCCGGGCGCGGCCTTGCCGCCGATCAGCACGCAGCGATTCACCCAGCCTGCGGTATCGCCGCGCTTGATGCGGTCGTAGAGATGGATGACATGCAGCACATTGAGCAGCTGGCGCTTGTATTCATGGATGCGCTTGACCTGGATATCGAACATCGAGGCCGGATCGAAGCGGATACCACATTCCTTCTCGACCAGCTGCGCCAGGCGCTGCTTGTTCTGCAGCTTGCAGTCGGCCCAGCGGCGACGGAATTCGGCATCCTCGGCCAGCGGCACCAGCTTCTTCAGCTCCTCAAGCCGGGTGATCCAGCCATCGCCGATATGCTCGCTGATCAGCGCCGACAACGGCTTGTTGCACCAGGCCATCCAGCGGCGCTGGGTGACACCGTTGGTCTTGTTGTTGAACTTCTCCGGCCAGAGCTCGTAGAAGTCGCGGAACAGTCCCTGCCTGAGCAGGTTGGAATGCAGCTCGGCCACGCCATTGACCGAGAAGCATCCGACCAGCGCCAGGTAGGCCATGCGCACCTGCTGCACGGCCCCTTCCTCGATGATGGACATGCGGCGCAGGCGATCGGCATCCCCGGGCCATTTGCATGCCACCTCACTGAGGAAGCGGGCATTGATCTCATAGATGATCTCCAGCACGCGCGGTAGCAGGCGGCCGAAGAGATAGACCGGCCAGCGTTCCAGCGCCTCCGGAAGCAGCGTATGATTGGTATAGGCCATCGTTTTCGTCGTAATGGCCCAGGCTTCATCCCACTCCAGCCGGTATTCGTCGAGAAGGATGCGCATCAGCTCGGCCACCGACACGGTCGGATGCGTGTCGTTGAGCTGGAAGACGTTCTTCTCGGCAAAGCCGGTGAAATCCTCGCCATGTGCCTCGACCCACTGCCGGATCACGTCCTTGATGCTGGCGCTGGCGAGGAAATACTGCTGCCTGAGCCGCAGCTCCTTGCCGTTCTCGCTGGCATCGTTCGGATACAGCACCATCGAGATATCCTCGGCGGCATTCTTCGCCGCCACCGCCTCGGCATAGTCGCCGGCATTGAAATCGCTCAGGCTGAACTCGTCGGTTGCCGCCGATTTCCACAGCCGCAGCGTGTTGACCGTGCCATTGCGAAAGCCCGGGATCGGCGTATCGAACGGAATGGCCAGCACATCCTCGGTATCCACCCAGCGCACCCGGCTCACGCCCCGATCGTCGACATAGTGCTCGGTGCGTCCACCGAAATGGATCGTCTGCGTATATTCCGGCCGCTCGATCTCCCAGACATTGCCGTTTCTCAGCCAGTGATCCGGCTCCTCCACCTGAAAGCCGTTGACGATCTTCTGGCGGAACATGCCATACTCATACCGGATGCCATAGCCGGTCACCGGCAGCTGCAGCGTCGCGCAGGAGTCCACGAAGCAGGCCGCCAGGCGCCCGAGTCCGCCGTTGCCCAGTCCGGCATCATGTTCGCTCTCGATCTTCTCCTCGTAATCCAGACCGAGATCGTGCAGGGCCTGCTCGGTCTCGGCATCGAGGCCGAGGTTGAGGATCGCGTTGCCCAGCGCCCGGCCCATCAGAAATTCCAGCGACAGATAATAGGCGCGCTTGCCGTCTTTCTCCTCGTAGGCGTCCTTGGTGTTCTTCCAGCCCTCCATCAGATGATCGCGAATCGTGTAGGCCACGGCCTGGTAGCGATAATGGCTGGCCTTGCTGGCCGTGTGCTGGCCCAGCGTGCGCAGGAAATGCCGCTGAATGCCCTTGACGAGCCCCTCGGACGTCCGATCCAGTTTCGGCGCATCGGTCAGGCTGTATTTCGGGGTGTTGGACTGGCTCATGGCAACCACCTGGATGAGAGATTTTTCGAGGCCGCGCACCCTGTCCAATGCCCCCCTTCAAGTCAATGCGCCCACCAGTCGAAAAAAGGCCGGCCCATGCCGGGCCGGCCTTGGATCGGGGTTGCTGCGAGAGCTAGACCAGCTTGCCCATTCTTGGCAGAGGACCGACCAGCGGCCGCAGATAGTCCAGCCAGGCTGCGGTGACATCGTTGCCATCCGCCGCGATATACGCATCCTTCATCTCGGTGGCCTCGCGCGCCACGCTTGAGAGCGGCGTAATGAAATAGTCGCTGGCATAGGGATCGCTGGAAAGCCTGCGGATCGCCACCGAACCGTTCTCCCCCTGCTCGATTGCATGGCGGACACCGAACGCGCCGGACTCGCGGGCCTCGCGCGCATCCACCTCGGAGACGATCGTCGGGAACGAGCGCTGCAGATAGCCAAACGTGTCGGCGCGCACGCGCACCTTCTCGCCCGCATAGGCCTCCTTGACCTTCGCGGCCAGGAAATCGCCAAGCGCACCGGTGCCGGAGAGCTGCACATTGCCATGCGAGTCGCGCTCGCCGGTCGTTGCGATCGGGTTGCCATCGGCATCGGCCACGCCTTCGGAGACGGCCACGACGCAGCGCCCGCGCTCTTCCACGACCCGCTTCACATCCTGCTGGAAGCGGGCAATATCGAACGGGCGCTCGGGCAGATAGATCAGATGCGGACCGTCGCCCTCATCCTGCCGTGCCAGCGCCGAGGCCGCGGTCAGAAAGCCCGCGTGCCGGCCCATGACGACATTGATCTTGATGCCGGGAAGCGCGGCGTTGTCGCGATCATCCCCCATGAAGGCCAGGGCCACGAAACGCGCCGCCGAGGCAAAGCCGGGGCAGTGATCGGTGACCTTCAGATCGTTGTCAATCGTCTTCGGCAGATGCACGGTGCAGAAATCGTAGTTCGCCTCGCGCGCCATCTCGGCGATGATGTGCGCGGTTTCCGCCGAGTCGTTGCCGCCGATGTAGAAGAAGTAGCGCACGTCATGCTTGCGGAACACCTCGAAGACGCGCTCGCATTCCTCGCGCCCCGGCTTCAGGCGCACCGAACCAAGGCCCGCCGCCGGCGTGTTCGCGACGCGCTCAAGCTCCTCCTCGGAAGGCTTCGTCAGATCGATGAAGTCCTCGTCCATGATGCCCTTGATGCCGTGATGCGCTCCGAGAATGCCGGTGATCTCCGGATGTTTTCTTGCCTCAAGTACCGCGCCGACCAGCGACTGGTTGATCACGACGGTCGGCCCGCCACTCTGGCCGATGACCATCTTTCCCTTCAATGCACCTGTCGTTGCCATGTTCCGCTCCTCCTGCCTGGAATTTTCTGTGGCCGCATGATAGCCATTCCGATGCAAACTCGCATCCCCGAATCCGGGGCCAGACAAGGACCAGCCGGGAGAACCCATGAACCATCTCGACGATACCAGGCTTGCGCTGCTGATCGAGGACATTCGGGCCATCATGGAAAAGGCCGGGGCACGGATCATCCTGCCGGCATTCAGCCGGGCCATGACCAGCCGCAGCAAGCTCGATGGCTCGGTCGTCACGGAAACGGATCTCGCCTGCCAGCAGGCCATCGAAGCGGAACTCGGAAGGCTGGATGCCGATATCTCCTTCATCGGCGAGGAGATGGACGAGGCCGATCAGATGGCCTGCCTGGAACAGGGTCGCTACTGGTGCGTGGACCCGCTGGACGGCACGAGCAATTTCATTTCCGGCATCCCGGTCTTTGCCTCTTCGCTGGCCCTGATCGAGGACGGCATGCCGCTGCTGGCCTGCATCCACGATCCCATCCGTCGCGAAACCTTCTGCGCCATTCGCCACCGGGGAGCCAGTCTCAACGGCCGGCCTCTGAGCGCCCGCAGCGAGGGCAGGCTCGATCAGGCCATGGGATACATCGACTTCAAGCGCCTGGATGCGAAACGCAAACGGGCGCTGCTTAAGCCGGGGCTGTATCGCAGCCAGCGCAACATCGGCAGCTGCGCGCTGGAATGGGCCTGGCTGGCCGCGGGCCGGGGCCACTTCATCATTCATGGCGGGGAGAAGCTCTGGGATTTCGCCGCCGGCGCACTGCTGGCCGCCGAGGCCGGCTGCGTCGTTTCCAATTTCGATGGCCATCCCCTCTTTCCCTGTCCGGGACTGAGCTCGCCGATCCTGGCTGCAGCCAATGCCGGGCTGCATGCACCACTGCTGGCGCTGCTCTAGGCCGTCAGGTCTGTTGCGAACCCGCCGGATTAGAACT
>CAZDLB010000061.1:0-10731 GCA_964505995.1 uncultured Zetaproteobacteria bacterium | reverse complement strand
ACACGCACAAGATCGGCGGCCTGCATGCGAACGACTTCATCATGGCCGCGAAGGTGAATGCCTGCGTCTGATTGCGAAAAACCTCCGGTGATCCAAGCTCAGAAACGGAAGGAAAAGGATGCCGAGCCGACAACGGAGGTCTTCGTATGCTTCGGGATTTCCTTGGTGATATCGTAGATGCCGAAGCTCAGACTGAGTGGCCATGCGGCCACAGGGGAAAGCCCGACCCCGGCCGTGGTGATGCCGGCGGTGTTGTCGATCACCAGGCTGATCTGGGGCAGCGGGTAAAAGGCCGCGGACCCGAAGGGAGACCATTTGCGAAGCCGCTCAGATGAGGGGCTGGTATCCCGGATAGTGCGAAACGCGTTATTGCCGACGCCGCCATTGATGATCAGCAGGGTGCGCCCCAGCGGAAGGATCTTCGTGGCAGTGAGATAGACCGAAGGATTATTGCGTCCGGCCCCGCCCTGCCAGAGCGTGATGCCCTTTACGCCTACGCTGATTCCAGCGCCGTGGTCCTGAAAGAATTTTCCGACGGCAATGCCGAGATCGCCCCGGTCGCCTGGAGGGCCATTTCGACCCGAGATGCTTCCAAGGTCCAGCGTCAGGAGCGTGCCGAGCTTCAGATCCTGATTGCCCTTGCCAAAGCCGATGGATGCTGAGCCGTCCACGCTGGTTTTCTGGCCTGGCACATTGTAGATGCCTCCTACGCCGGCAAAAGCCACGTCCTGATAGGGGGTGATGCCTGACGGGGCGGCCATCGAAAACGTCGGGAATCCCTTGACCTTTCGAAAGTCGGTTGAGAAAAAGTAGTCCTCCTGAACGGACTTCAGGGCCAACGCGTTTTCACCCGCCTGATCAGCATGGGCAATGCCGGCCAGGGCGAAAGCCAGACAAAAAGCAGCCGTTCCAACAAAAGAGCGTGTCAATGGTATCCCCCCAAGGAATCATCTCCGATTTTGAAAATGAAAAAGAACAATGCTATGCTTGCACAAGACGGAATGGGGGGTCAATGCAAATGGGGCGCTTGATTCGACCGATCAGCTTGATTCTGGGTGTGAGTGCATGCCTTTTTCTGTCGCTTCCGGCGCAGGCAAAGGTTGTCGGACATGTGACGCAGGTCAGCGGGCATGCCTGGGTGCTCCACGGCGGGTATCGCGCAGCACTGATCCGTGGGCAGGCCTTGCATCAGAGCGATACCGTGATTACATCCGAGGATGCAACGGCGCGACTCAAGATGCAGGATGGAAGCAGAATCTATATCGCGCCCAGCAGTCGTCTTGGTCTTTCCCGTTATGGCAGGCAGAAACACGCGTTTTCGGCCTTGCTGAACATGTTCTGGGGCAAGGTCCGGTTTGCGGTGAACAAATTGGCGTCCAGAGGAGCCATGTTCAGTGTAAGGACAACCACGGCGGTGATCGGCGTACGAGGAACCGAGTTCGTTGTCGAAAGCCCAATGCCGGCCACAGCAAAGGCTCTGGCATTCAAGGCGGGCCTGAGCCTGAACGATCTCCCCAAGGTGCCAACCAGTGTTTCATTGTTTTCCGGAGTGGTTGCGCTGACCAGTGCTTCGGGTATCCAGCAGATCATGTCGCCCGGACAGCGGGCCAATGTCTCCGTTAGCGGTGATGTCTTGGTGCAGAATCTGTCCGGGGCCGGTGGATCCCAGGGTGCTCAGGGAAAGAACGCCAGATCCGCTGCCAAGACTCAGGCGTCGGGAAAGGGTTCCGGTGGTCAGAATGCCCAGGGCGCCGGTGGTCAGAATGTTGGCGGAGGTGGCAATATCCAGGGGGGGCAGGCTGGACCAGGCCCTCAGATTCCCGTGAATATCAATAATGCGGGTGTATCCGCAGGCGGCACGAGCGGCGTCACCCAGGGGGTAACGATTACGACCCCGCCCGGATACCATTTCGGTGGCCGATAATCCGGAGGCATGGGGCTTCGCGGGTGATCTGCCTCCGGCTGTCAGCGGTGTAGGGTTTTCTTCAGGGACAGACTCCCCGAGACTCTTTCGGTGGCAAGCACGAGCATGAAGCCCAGCGCCAGTGTGCTGGCGATGATGCTGGCCGTGGCAAGCGCGGGATTGTAATGGGATGGTGATAGCCATTGAGCAATGAGGGCCATCAGGCTCCATGGGCAAAGAACCAACGAAAGCCAGCCGATGCCCATGAGAACGGATTTAATGTGAGTCGTTGCCGTGTGTCGTTTCATTTCTTGCTCCTGGATCGTGATTCCTTCCTGATGGCAAGAAAGAATCGTGCCAGATGTGGTGTCCCGTGGGGTCAGACTGATATATCGTCAGGAGTGGCGGAAACATTAACGGATGGGGCATATTGTGCTCCAACAGGGGATATTGGCCCCCTGTCCGGAATCGCATGAATCGTCTAGACTGGGGTTACTTCTTCGTTCAAGGAGGATGAAATGAGAAAGCTGATAGGTTTAGGAATTGCATGTTTTGCGATGGCTTTTCCGGCACATGCCGGTGGCGGCCTGACCGGGGCTCTGATCGGCGCCAGCATTGGCGCTGCCGTCGGGCATGCCAATGATCCGACGGGTGGAGCGGCCAGAGGCGCTCTAGTTGGGGCTGCAGGCGGCTATGTCCTTGGCTCGGCCATTGCCGAGGAGCGCAGGGAGCATCGTCAGGAGGAACGGGCCGAAAGGCGTCATGAGGCGCGTGAAGCCTATCGCAGCCACAGGGCTAAGGGAGGGGTCCGTATTCCCTGGGTTCGACGGATGCGTGCCCGCTGTCGTGAAGGTCAGGAGTTTTATGACCGGGCCTTTGAGGTCAGGAAGATTGAAAAGCAGGTATACTATCTCGAAAAGGCGGCTTGGTACTGTCCCTGGGATGCCCGGGCCCACAATGATCTGGGGGTGGCCTATTTCTTCCGGGACCATGGCATGGATCGCCAGAGAGCCGAGGATCAGTTCAGGATTGCCCTCTATCTGAGGCCTGATTACCAGGCTCCGAAGGACAATCTCAGGCGCATGCATCGTTAAGGCTTTTCAGTTGCATATCGGGGGGCGGCAGGCTCCCCCGGCTTTCTGCTAACCCCGGATATCGGGGAGGATGGGTATTCATAGTCCGAGGTTGAAGAAGTCCTTTCCTGCGGCATCGGATGATCCATCGTCGGAGGTTTCGGTCGGCGCGGTGCCGGCGCGGAAGGCCTCGAGATACACCGATTCGCTGCTGGCCGATGGCAGCTTGCCGGTCTTGGGGTCGATTGCGACCCATTCGATGCCCTCAGGCGGCTGAAAGTCTTCAATCGGCCGGTCCCTGTGAAAGGCCTGCATGGCCTCCAGCCAGGTCGGCAGCGCGGCATGCGAGCCGGTTTCATGGCGCCCCATCGGGCTTGGCGTATCGCGTCCGGTCCATACGCCTGTCAGCACCTGCGGGGTATAGCCGATGAACCAGGCGTCCACCTGCTTGTTGGTCGTGCCGGTCTTGCCGGCCGCCGGTCGTCCGAGGGCGCGGGCACGACGGCCCGTGCCGTGTTCGATGACGCCCTTGAGCATGTTGGTGATCAGAAAGGAGTTGACCGGATCGAGCACCTGTTCGGCCGGTGACATGGATTCATTCACCGGCAGGACCGGGTCCGCATGGCAGACCTGGCAGCGATTGCCGGCGACCGAGCGGTGCAGCGTGCTGCCGGTGCGGTCCTGCACCTGCTGCAGGCTCACCGGCTTCCATTTGCGTCCACGATCCGCGAGCACGACATAGGACTCGGTCAGGGCCTCGGGTGTGACCTCGGTGGCTCCCAGCGCCAGGGCCAGCTGCGGCGGGAACTTGCGGCCCAGCGGATAATTTTCCAGGGCGCGCAGGAAGCGGCCGATGCCGATGTTCTGCAGCAGCTTGATCGAGGCCAGGTTGCGCGAATGCTCCAGCGCATTGCGCAGCGTCACGCGGCCGGCGAACTTGTTGCGGTAGTTCTCGGGGCGCCAGACATCATCGAGCTGATCGCCCTCGAACACGACCGGCGTATCCATGATCATTGAGGCCGGGGTATATCCTGCCTCAAGCGCCGTGACATAGAGAAACGGCTTGAAGGCGCTGCCCGGCTGGCGCATGGCCTTGCCGATGCGGTCGAAATCGCCGATGCGGTAGCTGTAGCCACCGACACGGGCCAGCACCGTGCCGCGCTTCAGGTCGATGGCGTAGAGCGCGGATTCCACCGATGGCTCCTGGGCCAGGCGCACACCCATCTTGCCCATGCCCTGGAGCCGGATCTCATCGCCGGGAAGCCACCGGGCCGGCCGATCATATCTGGCCGGCGTCTCTTCGCCCTCGGCGATGTCCGGCTTGTCCTCCCATTGCCATTTCGGCTTGCTCAAGCGCCATTCATTGATGCCGTCGTTGACGACGAGATCGCCGTTCTTCTCGACCTTCTCGACCAGCGCCGGAATCAGCTCGTCATCGGCCGGGATCGGGTTCTTCCCTTCCCGTGCCTTCGCCCAGGCCTTGAGAAGTTCGGTCCATTCTTCGGGAGCATGGTGAACGGGATAGCGGTATAGCTGCCTCTGCTCGATTTCGAGTACGCCGTGTCGCACGGCGCGGATGGCCGCCTGTTCATCCTCGGGCCGGTAGGGCACGATGATGCTCAGGCCCTGGCGGCGCAAGGTGCGGGCGCCAAATCGGGCCAGCAACTGGTTGTAGACCTGATCGGCATAGGCGTTGGTCAGTTTCGGCTCTTCCAGCGGAACGGTCTTCAGCGGTTCCTTCAGGGCGGCGACGACCTCTTCCGGTGTGGCATAGCCGCTCTGCTGCATCAGATAGAGCACGGTATTGCGCCGCTTCAGCGCCTTTTCCGGATGCGCGTGCGGCGCATAGCTGCTCGGCGCCTTGGGAAGGCCGGCCAGCATCGCGCATTCAGCCAATGTCAGTTCATCCAGGCGCTTGTGGAAATAGCGCCAGGCGGCCGATGCGACCCCATAGGCGCCCCGGCCGAGATAGATCTGATTCAGATACAGATACAGGATCTCATCCTTGGAGAATCGCTGCTCGATGCGATGGGCGAGGATGATCTCGCGGATCTTGCGCGTGTAGGAACGCTCGGGGGTCAGCAGGAAGTTCTTCGCGACCTGCTGCGTGATCGTGCTGCCGCCCTGCACGGTATGGCCGGCGCGGATGTTGGCGATCAGGGCCGAGAGGATGCGCGCGGGATTGATGCCGGGATGCTCGTAGAACTGCTGATCCTCGGCCGCCAGAAACGCGTTCTTCAGCTTCTGCGGGATTTCATCGAACGGGGTCAGAATGCGATGCTCATCGGCATATTCGGCGAGCAGCTCGCCGCGGGTGTTGAATACCCGGGTGACCAGCGGTGGCCGGTAATCCGAAAGCCTGCTAAGCTCAGGCAGGTTGCTGGAAAAATGATAATATCCTATTGTGAGGGCAATCACTGCCAGAACGGCGGAAGCGAGGCCTAATTTGAGGATGATGGAAAGCATGCGCATTCAGCCAAGCCTAAGCCGTGCAGGCATGGCCGGGCAAGGGGGTGGCGAAGCCGGGGTGACGCTGGTTGAGATGATGGTCGTGATCGGCATCTTCGCCCTGCTGACCATCATGGCCATGAATGCCTGGCAGAACATGCAGAAAAGCAACCGGGTCCAGGGGGCGATCGAGGAGATTCGCAGCGCAATGAGCGCGGCACGCATCAAGGCCCAGACCAGCGGCCAGGAGCAGGCCGTCGGCGTGGACTTCGATGGGGAACGTTTCATTTCCACGGTCTGGGGCGGAAGCTATGCAGGTGGCGCATGGACCGGAAGCTGGCGAAATCAGGACGGTGTTGATCTGCTTGCCGGTACGAGCACCTGCCAGGCCAGCACCGCAACCGGCATCAAGACCTTTATTTTCAGTTCCAGGGGAACGGTTTCCGTGACGGGCGGTGGAGCGTCAAAGACTGTGATGGCACGGACCCCTGGAAATGCCGGCTCGAGGATGTGCCTGGTCGTCAATACGGTCACCGGTCGCGCCAGGGTGGTAACGCCATGATGGTTGCGGGGCTGAACGGAAGGCAATCGGGATTCACGCTGGTCGAGGTCATGGTTGCGATGCTGATCATCGCGATCGCGCTGCTCGCTCTGGGCGGCCTTCTGGTGCAGAGCATCCGCTTCAACCAGCAGAGCGAGGAGCGCATCAGTGCCGCGGCGGTTTCCGAGGCGATTCTGAAAGATTACGAGGCGAGGATACTCCATGGCTCTCCGCCGGCGAGCGGCGTGGCCATCACTGGTGCGCGCGACGGCTACAACTACACGCTGACGCCGACCAAGAACGGCAGCCGCTGGGTACTGCATGTCAAGCTGACGCCATCCCAGGGCGGGCGGCTGGAGTCATTTGAGAATCAGTCCGTCGTGACCACGGAGACAAGTCTGCAATGAATCGCGTGAGGAACGTTCGCCCTGAATCCCTCCATGAAGGGTTTACGCTGGTCGAGGTGCTGATCAGCATGGTGATCGCGCTGGTGGTGCTCGGTGGGCTGCTGGCGACCTTCCAGAGCCAGTACGGACATTACAAGTACCAGCATCAGCAGAGCGATGCGGTTCAGGACATGGAGGCCGTGTTGCGCGTGATCGGCGACGATCTGAAGGGTGCGCTGGTGATCGGCGGCACACCGCAGGTGACGATCACGCCGGACCCCTACACCTCGCCGTCCGCGGCGACCACGGATCTGAAGACCCTGGTCTGGGAGCCGAACCCAAGCTTCTGGGGGGCGGTTGATCCCTACACCCAGAACTATCGCGCCGAGCGTCACTATGTGTACGATCCCGTCGCCAAGTCCTTGAGGCTGGATCGCAATACACGCGACGGCGGGGACAGCCCCACCGAAATCCTTTCCAATGTCACATGGTTCCAGGTCTGGCAGGGCGATCCCTATGCCGGGCTGGTGGATGCGCCGCCGGCCGATCCCTATGGCGCGGTGCTGTTCGATGAGAAGGGAAACCAGGTCACGGTGCCGCAATACACGGTGCTCATCGAGATGGAGGTGCCGGTGGGCTACAAGGGCGGAAAAAAGGTGGATGTGTTTGGGAACGCCACGGCATTGCCGATGGTGCACCGCTACCTTCAGGTGTACCCGAACACGGCGTTTTCCCAGTAGCTTCAGGAGGCGGTCATGAGTTGTCGAAGGTTTGATCAGGAATACCAGTCGGGACGGAAGCAGGGCGGTTTTGTGCTGGTGACGGCGCTGATCCTGATTGCGCTGCTGACCGTTCTGGGTGCGGTCGGGGCGTACAAGTCGGTGATCGAGACCAAGGTGTCGAAATACTCGGGCGATGCCGCCCAGGCCGATGCCGTGGCCCGGGCCGGGCTGAACCAGGTCTTCTGGTACTGGGTGCAGAGCGGTATCACCGACCCGTCCTGCGATCCGGGCACGGGAGTCCCCGAACCGGGTTGTGTCGAGCGCGTGGCCATCATGGATTATGTTCTCGGCAATTCGACCACCCTGCCGGCCGACGCGCCGTTCGTGGCCGACCTTTTTGGCGAGAGCATTGCCGATCTGGATTCAGCCACGGCCGTGACGAGCGCGGGCTACACATCCGTGGATGATTTCATCCGCAACAGTTCGCATGTGCGGGTCTATGAATACACGAAGACCGGCAATGTCGTGACCGGCATGACGGCGCTGGCCAGCAATGCCACCTGGGGCATATCCAATAACCCGCAGGTGGCCGTCTGGGGAACCAGCTACGAGCAGGTGAATGCCAGCAATGCGGCCGAGTATCCCTATGACCCGGCCAAGGCCAATTGCATCGGCGATAACTGCATGCTCGTGGTCTATGCGCTGGGTCGTGATGGCGAGAGTCGATCGCTGTTCCGCGAGTTTCAGGGGCGTATCACCAAGCAACTGGAGGGCGTGTCGGCGATGACTAATGCCGCCAATTACGGCGACTGGAACGACATGTGCAGCGAGGTCGATCCACCGGTTGCACTGGGATCGCCAACTGTCTGGTCGTCTTCGCTGAAGAACGCGGTCATCGAGGTGACCCAGGCGCCGTACAACCGCGACGAAGCCGACCCGTCCAGCAACCCCTCGGGCACGGCCATCCAGTCGAACACGAAGATCGGCGCGCCCGGCGGCCCCGATCCAAAAAACCCTGGCAAGGGCTTCCGAAAAGGAACAAGTAGCACGACCGAGGTATCCTTCGAGAATACGCCGATGCTGCTGTATTCCGGGCATGGGCCGGCTGCGGCCGACAACGAGGCCCGGGCGAAGCTGGCCAGCGTGGCCCAGGACAACACCGATCCCTATTCCAACCTTCCCGATCCGGAGCTGCCGCACAATCTGGTGAAGGCGCCGCTGTTGAACACGCCGGATCAGCTGTCGTATTTCCCGAACGGTGTGTCGCAGCTCTTCGAGCTCAATGCCTATCGCTGGGCGGCCGAGCAGCTGACCTGCCAGCATGACAACTCCGGCGTCAAATGGGGCTCGGTCAACGGCGCCTACTGCGCCAAGGCCGAGGCGCTGCGCCAGGCCGTGGATCAGCTCTGGAATGCAACATATGGCGTGCGCGCCTGGGCGCCGGTAACCGGCAGGCTGACGCTGGCCGAGTTCCAGTACAATGTGAACTACGGCATCCCGATGTTCGGCATCGTGCGCGTGATGCTGCCGACGACGGATACGGACAAGAAAGGAAAGAAAAAGTCCTTCAGCTGCAAGGTGGATGGAAAAACCGTTAATGGAGCATTCCATTACTTCACCCATGGAACCATGACCACGAAATCTACCGGTGGTTCCGGATTTTACGACGGCTATTCTGCGCCTGGGTTTAAGGTGGATTCGGATGGCACGCTGGACGGCACGGCCCGTCTGGTCGTCTATGGCTCGGTGTTCTTCGACTTCTTCAAGGATATAGATAAGGATGATGTCTTCGATCCGGCCAGCGGCGAGCGGCTGCTGACGCCGCTGGAGGCCACGGATGCGTACATGAAGTTCGAGATGCCGATTCTGATCAATCCGGTGCTGCCGCGCGATGCGGCGGGCGGCAGCACCGGCCTGTTGCAGTTTCCTACGGCCCATTCGGGCTCGGGCCTGATCCCGATCGGCAGCAGCAGCAATCCGCACAATCTCGCCGCGCCCGACGGTTCGGGCTATTTTCCGGCCAGCGAGGGGCTGATCCCGATGACGGACAGCGATACGCGGCAGCATGGCCTGACCGGCACGGTGCGGCTGATGACCAATGCGGGCGGCGATGGACTCGTGGACCTGGCCAACAGCCTTGAAACCGGGTTCTCGACGACGCCGGGCAACAGCTCGACGATGTTCTCCAATGAGAATTCGGCGCTGGAGTATTTCCACAAGCTGTTTTCCCTGGTCGTGGACCCGAGTGACGCCAATGCATGGCCGGTTTCCGCCTTCCCGAGCACATTCACATCGAGCTTTGCGATCGGCCAGGAGGATTCGGATGCCGGCAACAATCACGGCGACCGTTTCCATCTGCTGTTTCCATCGGGCTACATGCACGGCTGGAAGGTGGCTCTGGCGGCGCTGGACATGACCGAGGCGGAATGGAACAGCATGCTGGATGTCTATTCCGGCGCGAGCAGCCTGTGGAACACGCATAAGGCGGCGAAGGATTCAGGCGATGTGACCTATCCCAGCGGTTCGCCGTTCAATCCGACGCTCGATGCCGGATTCAACAAGGCCGGTGATCTCGAGGTCAACGGGGCCGACTATTTCTATGTCGGCCTCGACGCGCCGCTGTGGCAGCCGAGCCACAAGTACTACAAGGGCGATACGATCAAGGCGCTGGTCGGCTCCCCGCCAAACGTGGTGACCTATTTCTATCAGGCGACGACGGATCCGTATGGCACGTCCGGCGTCAGCGCGCCGAGCTGGGGCGGGGCGACTGTGACCGGTGACGGCACGGTGGACTGGCAGAAGGTGGATACGGCCTATCCGCTGCTGACCTACGCCTGGAAGGACATCCCGGCCGAGATGTATGTCGGTGGCCTGCTGGACATGCATGCGCATTCGAACATCAACGGCATCGTCTATACGCCGGGGCCGCTGGAATGGGAGCCGGGCAATTCCTCCTATGGAGGAGACAAGAACCACTATTCTTACATCAATGGTTCAATCATCACCGGCTTCGGGGGGTATCTCAAGAACAAGGTAGCAGCGGGCCGCTATGTTCTGGTCTATGCGATCGAGGCCGTGGACAACATCAACACCGCCAACCAGAAGGTGGTCATGCAGCGCTTCGGCAGGCAGCAGCTGCGATGATGATGCGTATTATCCTCCCCGCGCTTCTGCTGCTCGCCCTGGCCGGCCCGGCGCAGGCCAAGCTCTACAGATGGGTGGATGATGCCGGCATTACCCATTTCTCGGACAACCCGGCGAATGTTCCGCCGGCCAAGCGCGGGCAGGCCGAGGTCCAGGGCATGCCCGAGCTGAATGTGGTGGACAGCAGGGTGGTTAGCTCGGGCGGGTCGAGTCTGTTTGATCAGAAATGCGGTGCCTGTCATGTGGCCGGCTATGATGCCGATGGCGAGCGCCTGCCGTTGCTTTCCCTGGCCACGAACCCTGAGACCGGCCTGAAGCGCACGGTTGAGGAGCTGGCATCGGAGCTGCGCTGGGCAGCCGATGGCCGCTACAGCGACATGCCGGCGGTCGAGGTCAGCGATGAGGATCTGGAAAAGATCGCAGGCTTTCTGCTGCAGCGGGCGACAAGCGGCCGATGATTCGGGGTTGACTTTTTCTTTACTTGTAGCTAACTTGCAGCTATAAGTGCGAGTAG
>CAZDLB010000060.1:0-10781 GCA_964505995.1 uncultured Zetaproteobacteria bacterium | reverse complement strand
GGGGCTACCTGAAGCCCCGTGCTGCCGCTAGCATGTGCCGCCATGCGCTATTCCAAGTTTTTCGTTCCGACCCTTCGCGATGATCCGGCCGATGCCGAGGTGGTGTCGCATCGGCTGCTGCTGCGCGCGGGCTTCATCCGCCGTGTGACCTCCGGCGTCTATGACTATCTGCCGATGGGCCTGCGCGTGCTGCGCCGGATCGAGGCCATCGTGCGCGAGGAGATGGATGCCGCCGGGGCGCAGGAGCTGCTGATGCCGATGGTGCAGCCGGCCGAGCTCTGGGAGCAGTCCGGTCGCATGGAGAAATATGGCCCCGAGCTGCTGCGTTTCCGGGACCGGCATGATCACGAGTCCTGCCTGGGCCCGACGCACGAGGAGGTGATCTGCGATCTGGTGCGGCGCGAGCTGCGCTCCTACAAGCAGTTGCCGATGAACCTGTATCAGATCCAGTCCAAGTTCCGCGACGAGATCCGCCCGCGCTTCGGGCTGATGCGCGGCCGCGAATTCATCATGAAGGACGCCTATTCCTTCCATGCCGACGAGCAATGCCTGCAGCGCGAGTATCAGCGGATGTTCGATACCTATACGCGCATCTTCAACCGCTTCGGCCTGCATTTCCGCGCCGTCGAGGCCGATACCGGCGCCATTGGCGGCAGCGATTCGCACGAGTTCCATGTGCTGGCCGAAAGCGGCGAGGATCTGATTGCCCACTGTCAGGCCTGCGACTATGCGGCCAATGTCGAGAAGGCCGAATCGGTGCGCGGCGTGGACTTCGGCGAGGATGCGCCGCTGCAGACGGTGGAAACGCCGGGCGTGACCGCCGCCGAGGATGTCGCGGCCTTTTTGCATGTGCCCGCGTCGCGACTGCTGAAGACTCTGGTGTATCGCGTGCATGGCGGGATGCTGGACGGGCAGGTCGTGGCCGCCTGCGTGCTGGGCGATGACCAGCTTCAGGAGATCAAGCTGGCGCATGTGCTGGATGCCGATGCGGTCGAGATGGCCAGCGATGCGGAGATTGCCGGCATTGGCGGCGTCTGCGGCTATGTCGGCCCGCAGGGGCTGATCTGTCCGGTTTATGCCGATGCCAGCCTTGAGGGCGGGGTCGGGCTCGTGGCGGGCGCGAACCGGGCCGATGCGCATGTGACGGGGCTGTCGCTGGCGCGCGATGTCGGGGAGGTCCGGTTTGCCGATCTGCGCCAGACGCGGGCCGGCGATGCCTGCTCCCGTTGCGGCGGCACGATGGATCTCTCGCGCGGCATCGAGGTCGGCCAGGTCTTCGCCCTCGGCAAACGCTACACCGAGCCGATGGAGGTCGTGTTCCAGACGCAGGATGGGCGGCGCGAGGTCGCGACGATGGGGTGCTACGGCATCGGCGTATCGCGTCTGATGGCGGCCGTCGTCGAGCAGTGCCACGATGAGGCCGGTATCGCCTGGCCGATGAATCTGGCACCATTCCATGTCGCGCTGATCACGATGGGCCAGTCCGAATCCGCGATGGCCGCCTCCGAGAGGATTTACAGGCAATTGAGCGATGCCGGTATTGAGGTGCTCTGGGATGAGCGCAAGGAGCGGCCCGGCGTGAAGTTCAAGGATGCCGAACTGATGGGGCTGCCGGTGCAGGTCGTCGTCGGCGACCGCGGCCTGGAGCGGGGCATCGTCGAATACGGCCTGCGTCGTGGCGAACGTCAGGAGGCCGCACCGCAGGATGTCGCCGGGCGCGTCATCCGCATCGTGCGCGAAGGGGGCGCGGCCTGAACGCGGCGGAACTGCGCCAGCGTCTGCGCGGCATGTCTCCCAAGGCCCTGCTGAGCGGGGTCATGGTGATCGGTTTTCTAGCCACGCTGCCGCTCTTTCTGGCCAGCACGCCCGAGGATCGCCAGCATCTCGATCAGAGCACGGTCGGCACGATGGTGCGCCATGACGTGCCGTTGCTCGACATCCGCCCCGAGGAAAAGCAGCAGCTTCAGCGCATGCTCAAGCCCGAGCCGGTGCCGGAGAAGGTCGATTACGAGCAGATGGTCTGGGTGAAGGATATCGCGCAGACGATCCGCCCCTGGGTTTCCGATGAGCATGAGGCCGAGCTCATTGCCCAGTGGGTCTATGTCTACAGCGTGCGTTTCGAGCTTGATCCGGAACTGATCCTCGGCGTCATCGCGGTCGAGTCGCAGTTCGATCATTTCGCGGTCAGCAATGTCGGCGCGATCGGCCTGATGCAGGTCATGCCGTTCTGGAAGGAAGAGCTGGGCCAGCCCAACGACAACCTGCTGGAGATCGAGACGAACATCCGCTATGGCTGTGCGATCATTCGCCATTATCTGGATCGCTACAAGCGGCTGGATCGGGCGCTGGCGGCCTACAACGGCTCGCTGGGCAACAACAAGTATCCGAACAAGATCTTCTCGGCCATGAAGCGGTTCAAGGCCACTCCGAGCCATATCTGATCTATAATCGGGGCATGAAGCATGGCATCATGCCCGAGGGCGAAGCGCTGAGAAATGCCGTGCGCTGGCTGGCGCATGATGGCGACTATTCGCTGGCCGCGATCGAGGCCGCGGCCCGGCGTTTCGATCTGTCACCGGCCGAGGAGGATTTCCTGATCCGCCATTTCCTGCATGCGGATCAGGCCGTCAGGCCAGCGCGCGACTGACGGCCTCGCGGAACATCGCCGGCGTCAGACGGCCGGTCTGGGTATTGTAGCGCGAGCAGTGATAGGAATCGGTCAGGTACCTTCCGTCGGGCAGTTGATGCCTGGCACCATGGCCGAAGCTGAGACTGCTCAGCTTCAGGCCATAGGCACGAAGAACGGCATCGTGGGCGATGCGACCCAGCGCCAGCAGCCGGCACGTCCGGGGAAGGGCGTCGATTTCAGCCTTCAGATATGGGTTGCAGCGCCGAACCTCTGAGGTTTCCGGCTTGTTGGCCGGCGGCAGGCATTTGACCGCATTGGTGATGCGCACGCCGAGCAGCTTCAGCTCATCTTGGCCATCGGGACTGTAGCTGCCGCTGGCCAGGCCAAGCGCGAGCAGCGTGTCATAGAGCAGATCGCCGGCATAATCGCCGGTGAAGGGCCGGCCGGTGCGGTTGGCCCCGTGCATGCCCGGCGCCAGACCCACGATCAGCAGTCGGGGATTCGCATCGCCGAAGGCCGGTACGGGCGCGGCGAAATAGTCCGGATGCTTCCGCCGGACCTCATCGAGAAAGCCGGCCAGGCGCGGGCAGGCGCGGCAATCGGCCCGGAAGAGGGAGCCCATCAGTCAAGAGCTGCCAGTTTCCGGGCCAGCTCGCGCAGCGCGCGGCCGCGGTGCGAGACCGAGGCCTTGGCTTCGGCATCGGCCCGGGCAAAGCTCATGTGCAGGTCGTCGGAATAAAACAGCGGGTCATAGCCAAAGCCCTCTTCGCCGTCGGGCTCGTTCAGGATGCGGCCGTCGGTGCGCCCCTCGGCGCGGATGCCGGGGCGGTCATCGGCGAAGGCCAGATGCACGGCGCAGAAGAAGTGCGCCCGCCGATCCTGAACGCCCGCAAGATCCCGCAGCAGTCTGGCATTGTTCTCGGCGTCCGTCGCATGCTCGCCCGCATAGCGGCTGGAGCGCACGCCCGGGGCGCCGCCCAGAGCCTCGACACAGAGGCCGGAATCATCGGCGATGGCCGCACAGCCGTTGGCCTCGGCAAAGGCGCGTGCCTTTTTCTCGGCATTGCCGGCAAACGAGTCGGCATCCTCGACCACCTCGACGAAGTACGTGTCATCGGCCGGAACGAACTCGATGCCAAGGCCAGCGAGGATGGTCTCGATCTCGCGGCGCTTCTTCGGATTGTTGCTGGCGATAACCAGACGCAGCGTCATGGGCGCGCAGCCGCCTCCTGTTGCAGCCGGGCCAGCTCGGCGATGCCCTTGTCGGCCAGGGCCTTGAGCTGCATGAACTGATCCCAGCTCAACGGCTTGTCCTCGGCCGTGGCCTGCACCTCGATGACGCCGCCATCCGGGGTCATGACGAAATTGGCATCCATCTCGGCCTGCGAATCTTCGGAATACTGCAGATCAAGCAGGGCCTGGCCTTCGACGAAGCCGCAGCTGACGGCGGCGACCTGGCCATGCACCGGATCCTGCTCCAGCACGCCGTCGGCCAGCAGCCGGTTCACCGCACGGCGCAGCGCCACCCAGGAACCGGTGATGGCGGCAGTGCGCGTACCACCATCGGCCTGCAGCACGTCGCAGTCGATGCTGATCGAACGCGGCCCGAGCGCATCCAGATCCACAACGGCCCGGAGGCTGCGGCCGATCAGGCGCTGAATCTCGACGGTCCTGCCGCCCTGCTTGCCGCGTGCGGCCTCGCGACCGCCGCGCGTATGCGTGGCCCGGGGCAGCATGCCGTATTCGGCCGTGACCCAGCCGCGTTCGGTGCCGCGCAGGAATGGCGGCTGCTTGTCCTCGACGCTGGCCGTGCACAGCACGCGCGTGTGCCCGAAGGCAATCAGCGCCGAGCCTTCGGCGTAGCGGTTGAATTCGGTATCGATGGAAACGGGTCGAAGCTCGTCGGCCCTGCGGTCTTCACGCATCTTCAGGTCCTGATCTCAAGCTTTATTTGTTTTCCAGCCAGGCCTTGAGTTCAGCGGCCGGCTTGCCGCCGGCCATCATGCGGCCGTCTCCGGCGATGATGGTCGGGGTGCCGCTGATGCCGAGCTTCCGGCCCAGCGCGGCGATCTCATCCACCGGGGTCTTGCATGTGCCCGCGGGCAGCTCCTTGTTCTCCAGCATGATCTCCAGCATCGCCTTGTGCCGGTCCTTGCTGCACCAGATGGATTCGGCCTTGGCGCGTGCATGCGGATGCAGCTGCGTCAGCGGGTACAGGAAGGTGTAGACCTTCACGCCCGTCAGATTCTTGAGTTCGGTTTCCAGGCGCCTGCAGTACGGGCAGTCCGGATCGGTGAACACGGCCATGCTCAGCCTGGCATCGGCATCGCCGGAGACGATGGCCTTGTCCAGCGGCAGGATGTTCCAGTCGATGCGGTTGATTGCCTCCAGCCGCTCGCGCGTCAGATCGCGGTGCGTGGCCGTTTCGAAGATATGGCCGCCGGCAATCAGGTGCTTGCCGCTGGCGTCGCTGTAGAAGATGCCCTTGCCGACCTGCAGTTCGTACAGACCCTCGATCGGCGTCGTGCGGATTTCATCGATCTTCAGATCGGGAATGGCCTTGCGTATGGTCTGCTTCAGCTCCGGACTCAGGTCCTCGGCACTGGCCCTGGACAGCTCGCCGGGCTGCTCGGATGAACAGCCCAGAATCAGCAGTCCGGTCAGAATCAGGGGAAGGATGCGCATGTGATCTCCTCGCTTGTCGGGTGCGCACATCATGCAGCGATGCGCCCGCCTTGTGAAGCGGCGAAAAGCTTCTAGAGCTCGCTTTCCGGCTTCATGCGCTCGCCGGCGCGGAAATGTCTGAGAATCTGTTCGCTGAAGTCCGGATTCGTCCAGTCCTGTGCGCCAATGAAGCCCTGCCTGACCTTGCCGCGGGCATCAATGACGATCGTCGTCGGCAGGCCGCGCGCGCCCAAGCGCATGGCCTGCGACGAGTCGGTCAGCAGGGTCGGCAGGTCGAAATGATGCCGGGCAAGGAAGTCGCGGGCATCGGCCAGTTCGTTGTCCAGCGATATGGGCAGGATCGTGACCTCGGGATGCCGCTTCAGCCACGATGTGAGTTCCGGCATCTCGGCCCGGCAGGGCGGGCACCACGAGGCCCACAGATGCAGCAGCACGGGCTTGCCACTGAATTCGTCCAGCTGATGGATCGTGCCCTTGTCGTCCATCCAGGAAAAATCGGCCGCCTGGGCGGGCACGGACAGCAGCAGCGCCAGCGCGAACAGGGTGATTCTCGGGAACATATGGCCTCCGGTTTTGGCTGCTTGGTCGAAGCTGGCTGGAAAATCTTGCGGGCGTAAGTTGGGATATTTGACTTACCCCCCCCCGCAACTATCATGCCAGTCAGGGGAGGTGGTACGATGAAGTTCTTATGTCTGCTGACTCTGCTTCTGCCATGGAGCGCGTTGGCTGCCACTGGGCAGATTACCTTCGATCCCTATCAATCCACCGTCGTCCAGCCGGACAGCGCATTCACGCTGAGCGGCTCATACCTGCAGACATCCGATAATGTGCCTGCCGGTGCGTTCAGGGATTGTGGCCCGTACTCGCAGGGAGCGACCTATAGTATGGGATACTGGGACTGGATAAACGGGTATGGAACGTATTCTGAGGTATATTATGACGTGGACACGAAACAGAAGGGCCGGCTTGGGAACGTGACCTGGTGCAACTGGCCGGCATGCATCGACTACCTGAATGATCAGGTATCGAAGCGTTTCTCGGCCACGATCAGCACGGCGAACATGGCTCCGGGAACCACCCATCATGTCACCGTCTATTTCCAGGATGTCTATGGGGCCGGATGTGTTTATGTGGGTGGTGTTACATCCTGGGGCAAGGCGTACGGGCCAAGGTTCGGGGATGCGACCTTTTCGTTCCGGATCGCGGACAATACGCCGACCATCGGGATCAAGCTCGACAAGCCCTCCATGCCTGCCTGCGTCGCGGAGACGGGCACGATTACGGTGGCGTCCAACGATCCGACGCCGAACGGGGGCACGGTGACGCTTACCTGGCCGGACGGCACGAGCGATTCGTATTCCTTCACGGGCAGCTCGGCCACGCTGAGCTTTGCCGACTTCGGTCATCCGGCCGGCTATGTGGACGGAGGTGCGCATGCGCCGGGGAGTGTTCTCACATTCGCAGCCGATGTCACCACTGCGGCAGGGTACACTGCCTCGGCTGCTGCCCAGGCCAGTGTGGTTCCCG
The DNA here is from genome assembly GCA_964505995.1 of uncultured Zetaproteobacteria bacterium. Lineage (GTDB taxonomy): Bacteria > Pseudomonadota > Zetaproteobacteria > Mariprofundales > Mariprofundaceae > JAJRVH01. The sequence continues at coordinate 3,940 of CAZDLB010000060.1, read as the reverse complement.
GCGGGCTGAATGTGACGGTTACGCCAGCCAGGACAGTGGTTGAGCCGACTTTGCCTGTTCGGAGGCAAAAAGGGCAAAACGGAGCCAACCAAACATCAGTTGACATCACAGTTAAAAATTCTGCTTCACGGCCTGTGGATGGCGCCAAGATTGTCCTTTCGGTTGAAAGGGCATCGTCAAGGTTTGGTGGGCACGACCATGATACCCCTGCGGTTGCTTCATCAACACGGCCATTGGGTTCTGTTTCCCCAGCAATAGGGAGAGGACAGGGCTTGTACACCACCACCTATACGGCATCAGAGTTTGCCGCAGAGGATAAAATCAGAGCGAAAGCAAGTTTTCAGGGGTGTAACGGAGAGGCGGTTTCTGCTCCGGTCATTTCAAAACTTGATGGGCTAACCTTGTTATCCGTATTTGCTCCTAGCGTGGCTGTTGGGGGAAGAAATGAACATCACGGCCCTAACGATAAAGGGTTTCCAGTTTCCCCGGATAACAATCATTGGGTGTCTTTGGGAACTTCCATAACAATGAGCTACCTTATGGAGGCATATTACCGGGACTATGGGGCCGGTCTTTATGTAAATGATGGGAGCCTTCCTTTCGGAGGGAAATTTGATGTTGATGGAAGCTGGACCATAGCTAGGGGACATTCGCTTCATCGCCGGGGAATAGATGTTGATATCAGACTTTATGATACAGCAAATACGGCGGCGAATGAGACAGTGGCGAAAAACATAAATAAATTGGTGTACAAGGAAAAGTGGCTAAAGAAACGATTGTTTGGCGAAGTTCATGGCTCCGGCGGTGATAGACATTGGCATATTTATTTTTGGTAGGGGGCGATAAACTTATGAATAACATAATAAAAAAAGCCGCCTTTATAATCGGTGTGTTTATGTCAGCCAGTGGATATGCTGCAGTTCTTCCCGGATTGTTTGACAGTAAGGGCGCCCCTGTTCATACAGCGGATGAATTTACGCTACAAATTACCGTTGCTGTAACAAAAGTATCACAGGGCTATCAATACAATTATTCGTTACGGTCTTCACCATCAAGTTCACAAAGCGTTTGGGGGTTTGATGTAAAATTACCTGCTGTTGATGGAGTGGTAAGGAACTCTACGAGTTCTTTATGGGGAAGCGCAGGGTATCCAAACGACGCGGATTCCATAAGGGATAAGTATTTTGGTGCTATGACCTATACAGACGATGAGCTGTTTGTCTCATGGGCAACCTATCCAGACAAAAACAACCCTCAGCTTCTTGTCCCTAGTGGGACGCTTTCTGGTTTCACATTTATGTCTCCTTATCCTCCCGGTATGCACTTTGGTTATGCAGAGGGGTTAACTCCCGCTCCAGCTTTTACAGGAGAACCTTCATCAGAGGAGGCCTCATTACCATTTCACAAGCATACTCCCTACGGCCCTGGAAAGGTGTTCCCCGTCATCGGCCCGGTGAAGCCGGCCAGCCCCAATGTCACGGACAACTATTCGGTGATCGGATGCACAGGTGGTTTGTGCGATGTGCAACTGGACATCACCGGACCGATGGACCCTTACGGCACGACATACACCTACACATGGACCGGGCCGTTCGGTACGGCGGCAGGCGCAAAGCCTGTGGTGCGCCTTGCGCCCGGGAACTACACGGTTTCGGTCAGCGTGAGCGATCCGTATGCCACGCTGGTCACGGCCACGATGCCGGTCACGGTGGTTGATCCCAACCCTCCGGTTATCAATCCCCCTGGCGGCGGCAACCAGGGCGGCGGCCAGACCGGCGGTGGTAATGGTAATGGCGGAGCCGGACAAGGCGACACACCGGGCGATATGGATCATGACGGCATTGATGATGCGCACGATGATGATCGGGATGGCGACGGCAAGTCCAATGATCACGATCCCGATCCTGATCACCCCGACTGAATCTTGCGCTGAGCTTTGCCGACTTCGGTCATCCGGCCGGCTATGTGGACGGCGGCGCGCATGCGCCGGGGAGTGTTCTCACATTCACGGCCGATGTCACCACCGCGGCGGGATACACGGCCCGGGCCACCGCCCAAGCCAGCGTGGTTGCCGGTGGGCTGAATGTGAGCATGACCCCGGACAGCGCAACCGTTGAACCTCAACTTCAGGACAGAAACGCCATAGAGCCGCGCCAACAGCCGGATGCGAGGTCACAGGTCTTCACGATATCGGTTCATGGGCCATCGGGACCGGTTGCCGGGGCAGTTGTTTCGGCGAATCTTGAGGTGTTCCCGGGAGGCGAGACATTCGGCGGACATGACCATGGCGTGGATGGCCGTCCGTTATGGACCCTGGGTCGCTTGGCGCGGTTACGGAAACGGGCAACGGCCAATACAGCGTGATCTACTCGTCCTCCATCTATGCCTCGAAAGGCCGGATTCGTGTCACGGCGGCGGACCCGTACAGCCAGTGTTCCGGCGAGCATGTGTCCGGGCCGATCATTGCCAGGGTTGCCAATTTTCAGCCTGTCGGCGGCCCGGCGTTGGCCGGCAATAACCGGCTGGTTGGTGGTACATGTGATCACCATGGTCCCACAGACACTGGCACACAGCAGAGTTGCCAGAGCCCTGACAACAATCACTATCTGCGGCCGACAAGTTTGAACAGGCTGATCAAGCTCCAGCAGGCATGGGCGACGGAATATGCGAACAAGCCCGGGTCGGGAATCGGGTTTCTGCGCATCAACGATGCCAGCTTACCCGAAGGCGGAAAGTTTGAAGCCTACAATAGTAACTTGTGGACGCAGTCGATCGTTTCGGGACACAAAACCCATGACCGGGGTACGGATGTGGATATTGGAAAGTTTGACACGAACTGGAAAATCACAGTCACCGAGCAGAAGCTGAGAAAATTGAATGAGCGGTATGAGGGATCGCTATTCAGAGATGTATTTAACGAATCGAATCATATCCATGTGTATCTGGAATAGGAGCGGTCTGATGAAATGCGGAAGAATATGTTTCGTGGCAATATTGCTTTCGTGTGCCTTGACCACATGGGCGCATGCGAAGGTGCTGCCGGGCTTGGTTGATGAGGACGGGAATCCGGTGCATACGGCAGATGAGTTTACGCTGCATATAAGCGCAACAGTCGTTCCTGATCCGAAAGGATTCAAATATGCCTATAACATTAGCAATGATGTGGCAAGCTCCCAGTCGATATGGGCTTTCAAGTTTTTCTTCCAAGATTCTTATGCGATTGCTCCAGGGACGGCAAACACCCCTTGGGAGGTGCCAACAATGCCAAAATTCGTTGGCAACCCCAAATATGATTATACATCCTATTTTGCTTCTGATCCCGACGGTCTAAATCCGCAGCCATTGCATCCCGGTCAGACCCTGTCAGGGGTTGCTTTTGTATCTCCCTATCCGCCGGGGATGATTCAGCTGTATGCGGAAGGCTATGTAAAAGGTCCGTCGGCGCCGGACGGCATGGCTCCTGTTGGAGGCGCTCCTGAATTCAGTCGTAACTCACCCTACGGTCCCGGCAAAGTCATGCCTGTCATCGGCCCGGTGAAGCCGGCCAGCCCGAATGTCACGGACAACTATTCGGTGATCAGATGCACAGGTGGTTTGTGCGATGTGCAACTGGACATCACCGGACCGATGGACCCTTACGGTACAAAATATACCTACACATGGACCGGGCCGTTCGGCACGGCGGCAGGCGCAAAGCCTGTGGTGCGGCTTGCGCCCGGGGCGTACACGGTATCGGTCAGCGTGAGTGATCCGTATGCCACGCTGGCCACGGCCACGATGCCGGTCACGGTGGTTGATCCAAACCCTCCGGTTGCCAATCCCCCTGGCGGCGGCCAAGCCGGTGGCGGCAGTGGCGGAGCCGAGCAAGGCGATACACCGGGCGACATGGATCATGACGGCATCGATGATGAACACGATGATGATCGGGATGGCGACGGCA
>CAZDLB010000059.1:0-10804 GCA_964505995.1 uncultured Zetaproteobacteria bacterium | reverse complement strand
CACCTGCGTGACCATCGTGTCATTGGCCTTGCCCTTGCCGCTGATGCGCACCGGCAGGGACTTCTGCTTGCTTTCGGCCCGGGGGACGATCTTGGTCACCGCGCCGCTGGGAACGGCGGCAAAGCCATTGACCTCGAGCACGGACAGAAAGACATCGTAGGCCTCGGCCTCCGAGATCGGCTGGGGGGAGACGATCGTGACATTGCCCTTGACGCGGTTGTCCACCAGGAAGTTCTTGCCCGAGAACCCCGAAACGAACTCGATGAACGCCCGGATATCGGCATTCCTGAAATTCAGCGTCACATCCTTGGCCCACGCGCCGGACGCATGAATCCCGCACAGCACCAGGACGGCCAGCAGCCTCAGGCCGGATCTTCTCTTCATGTCATGACTCCCATCGCTGAATCGCCGCCATCATAGTTCAGCCGGCAACGCATGGCCAAATCCACAGCGCGTACATTGATGCAATCATAGAAGCATCCAGCCGGTCTTCAAGGACCGCGGAGCCGGCAGCGATTGTGACTTTGTCACGGAATCCCCCTTCCCGGCCGTTTAGAATCTCTATCCGCAAGACCATCCCAATCAAGGAGCAAGCCATGAAAGCCAATGTTGGAACCGCGGATCGAATCATCCGGGCCGTTGCCGGCGCAGCGCTGCTGGCCTTCGGCCTTCTCGGCGGCCTGGCCTCGCCATGGAACTATGTCGCCATCGGTGTTGGCGCCGTGTTTCTGCTGACCGCGGCCATCCGCTTCTGCCCGCTCTATCCGATCCTGGGCATGAACACCTGCGGCAGGGACAAGGCCTGAGACCATCCCCCGGCCTCAACGCCGGGCCTTCGTCCTGCTAGGCTCGGGCGGTGAGCACAACGGAAGACGGGATCCGGCTGATCGTTTTTCTCGGCATCCTCTTGCTGATGGCATGCTGGGAAATGATCAGCCCACGCCGCAGGCTGAGTCAGCGCAGGATCGGTCGCTGGGCCGGCAATCTGAGCCTCGTCGCGCTGGATGCACTGCTCGTACGGCTGCTGCTGCCGGCGGGCGCCGCGGGCGCGTCGATGTGGGCTGCTGCCAACGGCTTCGGCCTGTTCCACTGGCTGGAGCTGGGGCCTGCTGCATCCATCCTGCTGTCGGTCGTACTGCTGGATCTGGCCATCTACGGCCAGCATGTGCTGTTTCATGCCGTGCCCATGCTCTGGCGGCTGCACATGGTGCATCACGCCGATCGCGACCTCGATGTGACCTCGGGGCTGCGCTTCCATCCGATCGAGATCCTGCTGTCGATGCTGATCAAGATGGCGCTGGTGGCCCTGCTCGGCGCGCCGCTGCTGGCCGTCGTCATCTTCGAGATCATCCTCAACGGCATGGCCATGTTCAACCATGCCAACATCCGCCTGCCCGGACGCGTCGATGATGCGCTGCGCAGACTGATCGTGACGCCCGACATGCATCGCGTGCATCACTCCGTGAAACCCGAGGAAACCAACAGCAACTACGGCTTCAACCTCAGCCTCTGGGACCGGATCTTCGGCACCTATCGCGCGCAGCCGCAGGCCGGTCATCCGGGCATGCGCATCGGTCTGTCCCAGTTCCAGCACAGCCCGACCGCGCGGCTGGACTGGATTCTGCGCTTGCCGTTTGTCGGTGACGTGGGCCAGTATCCGCGCTTCAGACCCTTTTTGCGGAGAAGATCATGAGCGAAGAAGCCCTTGTGGATCGGTGCGAGTGCGTCCATCGCAGCTTTGCGGAGCTCAAGGCATTCGGAAGCCTGGAAGCCGCGCAGCAGGCCACCGGCTGCGGCCTGGAATGCGAAGGCTGCCTGCCGTATCTGCGGCTGATGTTCGCCTCGGGCGAAACCGAATTCGCGCTTGATGATCCGAGGCTGAAGGATTTCGAATGAACAGCGCAGGCCAGCACCCGTCCATGCTGCTGGCCGCCGCCTGCTTCGTGATCGTCGTCGCCGGCATGCAGGCCGCTGCCTCGCTGCTGATCCCGTTCCTGCTGGCGGCCTTCATCGCGATCATCTGCCTGCCGCCGCTGAGCTGGCTGACGCATCGGCGCGTGCCGGCCGGGATCTCGGTGCTGATCATCGCTGCCATTCTCATCTTCGGCATTCTGCTGCTGGCCGGCTTCGTCGGCTCCTCGATGACCGATTTCTCCAGCAACCTGCCGCAGTATCAGGCCCGACTGAAATCGATGAGCGCCGAACTGCTGGCCTGGCTTTCGGGACTGGGCATCGAACTGTCCACGAAGGCCATCCTCGACAACTTCGACCCCTCGGCCGCGATGGGCATGGCCGGCAAGCTGGTTTCCGGACTGGGCAATGCGCTGACCAATACCTTCCTGATCGTGCTGACGGTCATCTTCCTGCTGATCGAGGCCACGGCCCTGCCGCACAAATGGCAGGCGATGGGCGCGCATGCGCCATCCACCGAGCATTTCACGCGCTTTGTTGACAGCGTCAATTCGTATCTGGCCATCAAGGGCTGGGTCAGTCTCGCCACCGGCGCACTCGTCGCCATCTGGCTGGCCATCCTCGGCGTGGATTATCCGCTGCTGTGGGGGCTGATCGCGTTCCTGTTCAACTTCGTGCCGAACATCGGCTCGATCATCGCCGCCGTGCCGGCCGTGCTGCTTGCCCTCGTTCAGCTCGGGCCGGCAAGCGCGCTGGCCGCGGCCGCGGGATACATCGTTGTCAACCTCGTCATGGGCAATGTCATTGAACCGCGCTTCATGGGCCGGGGCGTGGGCCTGTCCACCCTCGTCGTGTTTCTGTCCCTCGTCTTCTGGGGCTGGGTTCTGGGACCGGTCGGCATGCTGCTTTCCGTGCCGCTGACGATGATCGTCAAGCTGGCCCTGGAAGCGAACGAACAGACGCGCTGGATCGCCATCCTGATCGGCCCGGATGTGCAACCCGAGGCGCGCAACGACAGCGACTAGGCCTCCTTCCCGCCGGTATCCGCCTCCAGAATCCACTCCATCGCCGCATCGTAGTCGGCATAGGGAAAATGCATCACTTCGGCCTTCACGAAATGATCGGCCAGCGCCGGCAGCTCGGACAGCAGCGCCGCATCGCTGACGACGGCCACGCGCCGGATGCGCCGATGGTGCTCGCGAATGAAGCGCAGGTGTCGCAGCATGGCCCGGAAGCTCTGCCAGCCCGGAAAGGATTCGGCATGGATGATCATGCCGGCGAGGTCGCGGCCGCTTTCCAGGTAGGTGTCCACGGCCGATGTGATCTCACGGATATCATCCTCGCTCAGCGCCTTCTCAGGCCTGACGGTCAGCACGCCATGCTGCAGATCCATGTCGAATTCGAGCATGCCCACCTCCTGACCATAGGATAGCAGGTCGGGAGGCAATCAGCTCGAAATGCCCGAATGGCGCAGCAGCGCCTCGACTGACGGCTTGCGGCCACGGAAGCGCTCGAAGGCCCTGGCAATATCGTCGCTGCCGCCGATGGACAGGATATGCTCGCGAAAGCGTCTGGCCGTATTCGGATTGAGCACCCCTTCCTCCTCGAAGGCGGCATAGACATCGCTTGAAAGCACCTCGGCCCATTTGTAGGAGTAATAGCCGGCCGCGTAGCCGCCGGCGAAGATATGCGAAAAGCCGTGCTGAAAGCGGTTGAATGCCGGCGGCAGGATCACGGCCACCTCCTGGCGCACGCGGTCGAGAACCTGCTGCACCTGCTCGCCGCTGCGGACATCCATGCAGTGCAGCTCGAAATCGAACAGCGCAAACTCGATCTGCCGCAGCATCTGCATGCCGGACTGGAAGTTCTTCGCCGCGCGCATGCGCTCGAACAGAGGCTCTGGAAGCTTCTCGCCGGTTTCGAAATGGCCGGAGAACAGATCCACGACCTCCCGCTCCCAGCAGAAGTTCTCCATGAACTGGCTGGGCAGCTCGACCGCATCCCACGGCACACCGCGAATGCCTGAAACCCCGAGCTCGCACGCCTCCGTCAGCATGTGATGCAGGCCATGGCCGAACTCATGGAACAATGTCGTGACCTCATCGTGCGTCCACAGCGCCGGGCGACCATCCACGGGCGAGTCGAAGTTGCAGACCAGATAGGCCACCGGCAACTGCACGGAGCCGTCGGGCCTGCGCCAGCGGCTGATGCATTCATCCATCCATGCGCCGCCGCGCTTGTGCGCCCGGGCATAGGGATCGAGATAGAAGGCGGCGATCTTCGCATCGCCCTCGAAGATCTCGAAATGACGCACGCTTTCATGCCACTTCGGCACATCATCGCGCTCGCGGATGCGAATGCCGTACAGCCTTTCCACCAGCGCAAAGAGCCCTTCCAGCACCTTATCTTCGGGAAAATACGGCTTCAGCTCCTCCTGCGAGATCGCATAGGTCTGCTGACGCAGGCGCTCGGAGGCAAACGGGATGTCCCAGGCCTGCAGCTCATCCAGCCCCAGCTCCTCTGAAGCAAAGGCCTGCAGCTCGGCCAGCTCGGCCTCGGCCATCGGCCGGCTTTTTGCCGCCAGCTCGCGCAGAAAACCGGTCACCTCCCCGATATCGGCCGCCATCTTCGTGGCCAGCGAATACTCGGCATAGTTTGCGAATCCCAGAAGGGTCGCGGCCTCATGACGCAGCCGCAGCAGCTCCTCGATGACGGGCGTGTTGTCCAGCGCGCCGGAGGATGCTCGTGTCACGAAGGCGCGATACATCCTCTCGCGCAGATCGCGGGCCTCGGCATATTGCATGAACGGGATATAGGACGGCGCATCCAGCGTGAACAGCCAGCCATCCAGATGCTTCGCCCGGGCGCGCTGCGCGGCCGCGGCCAGCACCGACTCCGGCAGTCCGGCCAGCTCGGCGCGGTCCGTCAGATGCAGCTCGAAGGCGCGCGTGGCATCGAGCACATGCTGCTCGAACAGCGTCGCCAGCTCGGACAGGCGCATGCGAATGGCCTTGAAGCGTTCGGCCGCCTCACCTTCCAGCTCGGCGCCGGCCAGCCGGAAATCCCGGATCGCATGCTCGATGATCCGCTGGCGCTCGCGCGAAAGCAGCGCGAAATCCGGCCGCTCGCGCACGCTGCGAATGGCCGCATACAGCGCCTTGTTCTGGGCCATCTCGGCATGCCATTCGGCCACGCGCGCCACGCCCTGCTGATAGACCGGACGAAGATCGTCGGAATCGCAGACCGCATTCAGGTGCGCCACCGGCCCCCAGACGCGTGAAAGCCGTTCATCCATCGCCTCCAGCGGCAGCATCAGGCTGGCCCAGTCCGGCTCCTGAAGCCTGACCAGGCGCTCCAGTTCCTGCCGGTTCTTCTCCAACACATGCTCCAGCGCCGGCAGCACATGTTCCGGCCGGATGCGGTCGAACAGCGGCAGCTCCGTTTCCAGGCTCTGAATCAGGGGGTTGGATGCGATCTTCGTCATGGCGGGCAACGCTGCAGCGCTTTCCGGCCGGGAACAAGCCTCGTCGTGCATCATCGCTCCAGCCGCGGTAGAATGCGTCTTGCGGAGCGGCTCGGATGATCGCGGCAGGCCATAGCAGCCTGTCGAGGAAAGTCCGGGCTGCACAGGGCAGGATGCCGGATAACGTCCGGCGGGGGCGACCCCGGGAAAGTGCCACAGAAAGCAGACCGCCGGCCATCCGGCCGGTAAGGGTGAAAGGGTGCGGTAAGAGCGCACCGCTCCGTCTGGTAACAGCGGAGGCACGGTAAACCCCATCCGCAGCAAGGCCAAATAGGGAAGCGCATGGCGTGGCCCGCGTCTGCTTCCGGGTAGGCTGCTTGAGCCTGTCAGCAATGGCAGGTCCAGATGAATGATCATCGCCTGCAACGCAGGTACAGAACCCGGCTTACAGAGCCGCTCCGCCCTCTTTGTCTATCGCCCGGCTTGCAGGTAAGCTTGGCTGCACGCTGACCGGAGGTTGTCATGAGCCTGAGTTTCTCCGATGCGGCCAAGGCCAAACAGCTGCGCGAATACTTCGCCCGCCATGGCCGCATCTACATCGTCGTCAATGCGACGCTGGAAGAGGTTGATGTGCCCGAGCATTTCCGCGGCGACCCGGCGCTCAGACTGGTGCTCAATACGCGCATGCCGCAGCCGATCTTCATCCGCGACGACATGCTCGAATCGGATTTCTCCTTCTCGGGCCAGGTCTATCCCTGCCGCATCCCGATGCATGCGATCTGGGCCGCCTACCTTCCTGAGGGCGATCTTGAGCAGGGCATCATCTGGGACGATTGCGTGCCGGAGATGATCCAGTCCATCGTGCGCGCGGTGCGCCGCAACATCCAGCAGCCGGATACGGCTGCCAGGCCGGTCCCGGAAGAACCGGCATCCGGCCAGAGCGACAAGAGCGAGGGCAAGGGCCGCAGGGTCGGTCACCTGCGGGTCATCAAGTAGTGCTCCGATCCCTGATGCTTCTGGGGCTGCTGCTGGGCCTTGCCCCCACGGCCGCCCATGCCGCGGACGATCCCCGCATGATCGTCGATGTGCTGGCCGATGAACAGCAGGGCCCGAGCCTGCGCGAACTGCATGCGGATGTGCGCCATGCCGCGGGACTGGCGCTGAAGCAGCTGTGGCAGCGGCTGGTGCCGCAGTCCCATGCCGGGGATCTTCCAGGGGGCAACCAGGCCGTGCGCTTCATGCAGCGTGCCCAGCCAACTCCCGAAGGCATGCGCATCGTCTTCCATGCCGACCGCGTCAAGGCCTTTCTGCGGGAAAGGAAGATCCCGTTCATTGCCGAGCCTCCGACATGGAACCTCGAGATTCGTCTGCGCAATGCCGCCGGCCTGCCGATGAACCAGTCAGCCCAGATGCTGCGCGAGTTCGCCGAACGCGAGGCTTCCAGGCTGGGATATGTGCTCGACAGCCTCGGCGAAAGTCTGGTGCTGCAATGGCGCTGGCTGGATCGCCATCAGGTGGCCCTGAGCGTCCGTGGCACCTCGAGGCTCGGCGAGATGCAGCAGACCCGGACTCTGGCTGCCGGCGATCCGCTGCCCCAGCTTGAGTCTTGGCTTCTGGAGATTCTGATGCAGGCGCGCGATGCCGCCGTCATTGCTCCAGAGGCGCAGGTGACGGAGGTGGCAGCGGATATCTACGCCGCTCCCGCGACAAGCCCTTATGCCAGCCTGGCGCCGGACGCCTATGCCGACCCGTATGCCCAGGCCCGCCTGCAGGAGGAGCCCGGCATCCGCATCACGATCCATCGAAGGGCCTCCCTGCCGGAACAGGTGCTCTTCGAGCAGGACCTGAGCAGGGATCCGCGTGTTGCGGCCCTGATTCCGACCCTGCTTGGAGCCGAGGTGCGCCAGTACCGCCTGCTGCTGGCGAACGGCAGCGATGACGGCTGGCTGGCGCAGTGGCTGGCCCAGCACGGACTGAACGCCCAGCCCACGCCCGACGGCTGGCTGGCGCAATAAGCCCGATGCAGGAGCGCATCCTCAATATCCCGAACCTGCTGACGCTCGGCCGCATCCTGCTCACGCCCTTCATCATCTATGCGATCCTTGAGCAGCAGCCGGTGCTGGCCCTGCTGCTGATGGCCATCGCGGGGCTGACCGACATGCTCGATGGCGCCATCGCCCGCTATTTCGACCAGCGCAGCGTCGTCGGCGCCTACATGGATCCGCTGGCGGACAAGCTGATGCTCATCGGCTCCTTCGTCACGCTGTTCGTCATGCATCAGGTACCGCTTTTCCTGTTCATTGCGGTCATCTTCCGCGATATCGTCATCGTCATCGGCGCCATCGCCTACGAACTGGTCACGCGCCGGCTTGAGATGCAGCCCTCGCTGGCCTCCAAGGCCACGACCTTCTTCCAGATCCTCTATGTTCTGGCCGTGCTGGCGCAGATGGCCTGGCAACTCCCCGGAGAGTCCATCGTGCAGCTGCTCGTCTGGGCAACCTTCCTGCTGACATGCATCTCCGGCATCCAGTACATGGTGGTCTGGATGCGCAAGGCCGTCACCGCCGAAGACCGCTGATGTCGCAAGCACAGCAGCAGGCCCTGCCGCTCACCATTCCGAGCCGCTTCAGCTATGGCGACTGGGTGCGTCATGCGGGTGTGGAGGACGCGGCCAACCGGCTGGCGCTGTGGCTGGTGCATGGCGGCCGCATCTGGCTGACCTCGCAGGCTGTCAGCGGCAAGTCGCATCTGTTGCGCCTGCTCAAGGCCGAACACCGCAACCTGGGACTGCTGTCGCTGCCGTCCGCATCGCAGGCGCCGTCCCTGGCGCTGGTTCAGCAATGGCTCAGGCAGCTGGAACCGCATGCCCACTGGGCCGTGGATGTGCCGGCCGGCCGCCTGCCGGTCAATCTCGGACTGGCCCTGTTCCATCTGCTGGAACGCGCCCGGGAGCAGCATCGGCCTCTCGTCATCGCCTGGCGTCCCGCCAGCGAATCCGACGCGCCGCCCGAACTGATGAGCCGCCTGAAGGGCAGCATGGAACACCTCGAATGCCGGCCGCCGGCCACGGAGCGTGAACTGAAGGCCGTGCTGGCCTCCGTGGCCGCCTCGCTGCAATGGCAGATGGATACGCGGGCCATGGATGCGCTGCTGGAGCGGCTGCCGCGCCGTCTGGAGGCGCTGGTGCCTGCGATGATCCGGCTGGAGCGATTGTCGCTGGCCAACCGCCGGAAACGCTTAAGCCGCCAGTGGATCGCCGATCAGCTCGATGCGATCAGCGCACAGGCCTAGCGCAGGCCGTCATAGGGCTCGGCTACGCGCACATAGGTTTTCAGCCGCGCAAGCCAGCCGGGCAGCCAGCGGCGCTCGTTGCGCTCCGGCGGCGACAGCGCCACGCGGCGACGCAGCACCCGCCCGGCCGCGGCGGCGAAGCCGGCGATGGCCTCCAGTCCGACCGCATCGCCGGACATCTCCCCCAGTACCTGCATCAGCCCCCAGCCGACCCCCTGATAGCGCTCGCGCGGACTTGTCCCCTCGCCCTTGAAATTGACATAGTCCACCAGCGGGTAATAGCCCATCGGCGAGGACGCCAGCCGTAGGAACTGCCTGCGCACATGCGCGGCCGTTTCCGGATCGGCGGCCTGTTCGATGCGCGCCAGAGCCCCTTGCATCCGCTGTACCATAAACCTGGCCTGAAGATCGAAATTCTGCTGCAGGATGCGACGCAGCTGCCGCATCTTCTCACTGTTCTCGCCGCGCAGAAAACTCTGACGATCCGGCCACGGGCAATGCCGGGCCTGACGCAGCCAGGCCGGCAGTTCTACCCCCTGGCGCATCAGGAAATCGCGCAGCCGTGGAAAGCTTTCCTCGAAACGCTGGGCTTCTCCGGCCGGATACCAGATGAAATGCCCGATGCCGAGCGAGGCGAACTCCTCGCCCTCGTTCCAGGAGGTCAGACATCGAATTTGCCCAGCGCATTCATTGTCAAAGATCTGCTCGGCGATGCGCCGGGCCTCATCGTCCTTCAGCTGCGGCCAGTCTCCGGCCTGGAGACAGCATGGCATCAGGCACAGGAAGCCTGCAAACCAGATGCCAAGCCAAAGCCTAGACACCTGTGCCGGATCGCAGCCAGGCATCCAGCGAGGCCAGCGCGCGCTCCGACACCAGCCGCCGGCGCTCGGCCTTGCCGAGCCTGCGCTTACCGTCCTTCTTCGGCCCCGGCGGCAGCAGCCCGAAATTGATGTTCATCGGCTGGAAATCCTCGATGCGGGTCCGGGAGATGTGCGCCAGCAGCGCCCCATGCGCCGTATCCTCGGGCGGTGCAACGGGCTCCCGCCCGGCCGCCATGTCGGCCAGGAAGCGCCCTGCCATCAGGCCCATCGCCGCCGACTCGACATAGCCCTCGACACCGGTGATCTGGCCGGCAAACAGGATGCGCGGCTGTTTCTTCAGCCGCAATGTGCCGTCCAGAAGCGCCGGCGACTTGATGAAGGTATTGCGGTGCAGGCTGCCCAGCCGGAAGAACTCGGCGTTTTCCAGTCCCGGAATCATGCGAAAGACCCGTTTCTGCTCGCCGTATTTCATCTTCGTCTGGAAGCCGACCATGTTCAGCAGGCTGCCCATGCGGTTGTCGCGCCGCAGCTGCACGACGGCATGGAAGCGCTCGCCAGACACCGGATGCTCCAGCCCGACCGGCTTCATCGGCCCGAAACGCGGTGTATCCAGGCCGCGCTCGGCCATCTCCTCGATCGGCATGCAGCCCTCGAAGAACGGGATGTTCTCGAAGCCCTTGAAGGCCACCTTCTCAGCATTCACCAGCTCATGGATGAAGGCCCGGTACTGCGCCTCGTTCATCGGGCAGTTCAGATAATCGCCGGCCTCACCGTCGCCGACATTCTTGTCATAGCGGTTCTTCCAGTAGGCGATGTCCATGTTCACCGTTTCGGCATCGACCACCGGCGCAATCGCGTCGAAGAAGCTCAGGTGCTCCTCGCCGGTCAGCCTCTGGATCGCATCGAACAAAGCGTTGCTGGTCAGCGGGCCGGACGCGATCAGCACGAGGCCATCGGCCGGAATCTCCGTGACCTCGCCATGCACGAACTCGATCCGCGGCTCCTTTTTCAGCGCCTCGGTCACCAGATCGGCGAACTGCTCGCGGTCCACGGCCAGCGCCGTGCCGGCCGGGATGCGCGCCTCGTCGGCACAGCGCATGATCAGCGAATCCATGCGCCGCATCTCCTCATGCAGCAGGCCAACCGCATTCTCCAGATGATCGGCGCGGAAGGTATTGGAGCAGACCAGCTCGGCGCACTTGTCCGTCTTGTGCGCCGGCGTCATCGTCACAGGCCGCATCTCATGCAGGCGCACCGGGATGCCGCGCCGGGCCAGCTGCCAGGCAGCCTCGCTGCCGGCGAGCCCCGCGCCGATGAT
>CAZDLB010000058.1:0-11245 GCA_964505995.1 uncultured Zetaproteobacteria bacterium | reverse complement strand
CGTCGATCAAAGGGGCTGCATTATGGCCCAGATCGGGGCTTTCAGGCAAGAAAATCCTCAATCCTGCTATTTTCCGATACAGAATTCGGAAAAGACCCGGTCCAGAATGACCTCGACATCACCGATTCCAAGGATGCTGCCCAGGGCCGACCAGGCCCTGCGCCATTCCATCGCCACCAGATCCAGACCGGTTTCGCCATCCAGTTGCTGCAGACCGCTTTCGATCAGCTCCAGCGCTTCGTTCAGGGCCAGCCGGTGACGCTCCCGCGTGACCAGCACCTCCTCACCACCGATATCCATGCCGGCAAGCCGTTCCTCCAGTGCCTTCAGCAGGGCCTCCATGCCGGCCCCGGTATGCACGGAAACCGCCAGGAAATCCGCGGGAATATCGGCCGATGAGGCAGCATCCATCTTGTTCATCACATGCAAGTCACCCCGCCATCCCTCCCATGTTTCCGGCCTTCCCGCATCGGCGAGGAAGATGACGACATCGGCGCATTCGGCGCTCTGCCTGGCACGCCGCACCCCCTCCTGCTCGATCGCATCACTGCTCTCACGCATGCCGGCGGTATCCAACAGCCGCACCGGAATGCCACCGATCTCGAAATCCGCCTCGATGATGTCGCGGGTCGTGCCGGGGATATCGGAAACGATGGCCCTCTCCCGCCCCACCAGCCAGTTCATCAGCGTGGACTTGCCGACATTCGGCGCACCGACAATGGCCACGGTGGCACCATCGAACAGCCTTTCCCCCAGCGGCGCGGACTCCAGCAGACGACGAATCGGAACGATCACCTCCCGCTGCATGCGCTCGCCCAGCCGATCGAAATAGAGATCCGGAATCTCTTCCTCCGGAAAATCCAGACTGGCCTCAACATGGGCTATGAGACCGGTCAGCGTCTGCATCAGCTCCTCGATGAGGCGACCGAACTCGCCGGCAAGCTGGCGCTGCGCCTGCTTGGCCGCGCGAACCGTGGCCGCGTCGATGCATGCGGCCACGGCCTCGGCCTGGGAAAGATCCATACGGTTGTTTTCGACGGCCCGACGCGTGAATTCGCCGGGTTCAGCGGCGCGGCATCCCAGCCGGTAGAGCCGCTGCAGCAGGGCGCGCATGACCACCGGGCTGCCATGCCCCTGCAGCTCGATGACATCCTCGCCGGTGAACGAATGCGGTGCCGGGAAATACAGAAGAATACCCTGATCCAGAACCTGTCCGTCCTCATCCAGCCAGCGACTCAGGCAGGCCCGGCGGGGCTCCCAGTCCGCATCTGGCCGACCGCACAGCAAGGCTGCGATGGATTTCGCATCGGGCCCGGAGATGCGGATGATGGCCACACCGCCCCGACCGGGCGGTGTGGCCATGGCCGCAATCGTTGCGCTCGCCGCCAGTCTGGACCCCGGACTCGCTACAGCGCCTGTTTCACCTTCAGCACATACCACTGCTGGGCGATGGATAGCAGGTTGTTGACCAGCCAGTACAGCACAAGGCCGGCCGGGAAGAACAGGAACAGCACGGTAAAGATCGGCGGCAGGAACTGCATGACCTTGGCCTGGGTCGGATCGGCGGGCTGCGGGTTGAGCTTCTGCTGCACATACATCGACAGGCCCATCAGCACCGGCAGCACGAAATACGGATCCTGCACGCTCATATCCTGGATCCAGCCCATGAACGGCGCCTGTCGCATCTCGATGGACATCAGCAGCACCTTGTAGAGCGCGAAGAACACCGGGATCTGAATCATGATCGGCAGACATCCACCCAGCGGGTTGACCCTGTGCTTCTTGTACAGCGCCATCATCTCCTGGCTCATGCGCTGGCGGTCGTCGCCATAGAGTTCCTTCATGCGCTGCAGTTCCGGTTGCAGCTTGCGCATCGCCGCCATGGATTCATAGGACTTCTGCGTCGGCCAGAAGAACAGGATCTTGATCAGCAGCACCAGAAGGATGATGCACCAGCCATAGTTGCCGACATACTGATACATCCAGTTCAGGAAGCTGTGCATCGGCTTGGCAATGAAGGCAAACCAGCCAAAATCGATGCTGCGCTCAAGCTCCGCGTTCGCGGTTCTGAGCGTGGCCACGGCCTTCGGGCCGATATACATCCGGGTGGAGAAGACCGCATCCTGCCCCTGCAGCGTGCCGTCATCGATCAGGCCGGCCTGATAGGAGCGGCCATCACCCTTGAAATAATAGGGATAGTCCTGCTCCGGGTTGGCGATGATCGCGGCAATGAAATAGCGATCCATGATCGCCGTCCAGCCACCGACCGAGGCCTTGCGGATTGCGCCGACCTCGTCCAGATCATCGTAATCCGGCTCCTCCAGCTTGCCGTTGAGGAAGCCGGTCGGGCCCATGTGCTCGTAGAAGGTATTCTTCTTCTTGTCCGGATAGCGCTCGACAACCTGATGGTACAGCTTCAGCCCAGCACCGTTGCTGATCCGATCCTCCACCTGGATATTGTAGGATCCCGGCTCGATGCGGATCGTGCGGGTCCATTCACGTCCGCCATCCAGGCCAGCCTTCAGCGTCAGGCTCCCGGCATCACGCCGAAGAAGCGTAAACGGTGTCAGCACCCGCGCGCCGACCGGCCCCGAGTTCAGATAGATCGCCTGCTTTTCACCCAGGTGAACGAAATCCACAAGTGGCGATCCGGGTTCGATGGATTCGCGGTATTTCTTCAGCGTGGCCCGCGTCACCCAGCCGCGTTCATCCAGCTCCAGGGCCAGAACATCGTTCTCGATGCGGAAGGTTCTGCCACTCGGTCCGACTGCAGGGCCCGCATTTGCGGCCACAGACGCGGCTGCCTCGGCCGGCGAACCGGCCTGCTTCACCGGCTTTGCTGCAGGCTTGCCTGTGCCGTCCGGTTCTGCGGATGCATCGACTGCCTGAGGCGGTTCAGCTTCCTGCTGCCCTGGAAACAGCAGGCTCCATCCCAGCAGCACCGCCATCGAAAGCGCAAAGGCAAGCAGCACGTTCTTCTGTTGATCCATCGGATTTCTCCCTGTGATTATTTTGCCATCGGGTCGGTCGGCTTCGGTACCGGATCATAGCCGCCTCGTGAAAACGGGTGGCACCGTAGCAAACGTTTGAGGCCAAGCCAAACGCCGCGTATGGCTCCGTGGGTTTCAACCGCCTCGATCATGTAGGCCGAACAGCTCGGTGTATGGATGCAGCGCGAGGGCAGAACCGGCGATATCAGCAGCTGATAGGCACGCACCAGCGCGCGAATCACGCCCACAGCCGGCCGGCGCCTCGCTTGCCTGGAAAGACTCATGATTTCGATTGCCTTTCCAGGCGACGGACGGCATCGAGGAAGTCGGCTGCCGGATGCGGATTCTCTTGGGCCGGCTTCAGCGGTATGACAAGAAGATCGAATTCCATCTTCAGGCAGCGGGTACGAAAGGCTTCACGAATCCTGCGCTTGAAGCGGCTGCGCTGCACGGCGTTGCCGTAGCGGCGGGATACGGCCAGACCCAGTCGAGCATGACCGAGGGAATTTCTTCGATAGACGAGACGAATGCCGCCACAACTGATGCGCCGGCCATGACGCATGGCGGCAAAATCAGATTTCGAGCGTAAGCGACAGGAAGGCCGAAATCGCTGATTCAGTTTGAATCAGACGCTCAGACGCTTGCGGCCCTTGGCACGACGACGACTCAGCACGGCCCGACCGGAGCGGGTAGCCATGCGGGCACGGAAGCCATGACGACGTGCGCGACGAATGCGGCTGGGCTTGTAGGTAAAGCTCATGGGTGATCTCCTGATCCCGTATTTCCCGTTGTCGAAGCCCGTTCAATCCTGCCTCAAACGTGGCTGACCGACAGGCATCTCGGATTCCAAAGGGTCGCGCATGATAAATGCCATCCTCAGACTGTCAAGAATGCTGCTCTCCTCCGCCAGGGCTGGATGCTGGCCGGCAGACATGTACTATTCTGGCATGGATTCAGCAGCACAATCCCGGGCCCCTGAGGCTTCCATCTGGCAGGCGGTCATCGAGCGACTGCAGCAGAGCATGCCGGCATCCCGTTTCGATGCCTGGATCCGTCCCGTCGTGGCCGAGGTGGATGGCAAGACGCTGATCCTGAAGGTGTCCAACCGCTTCTTTCTGGATGGATTGAAATCGGCCTATGCCTCCCAGATCGAACAGGCCGTTCGCCAGATCGGTGGTCCGGACATGCGCATCGAATACGTCGTGGATTCCAGCCTGGAGAATCCGGTTGAGCAGCGCAGCAGCGAACGACCCGCAGCGGAATCGCTGGTGGATGGCTACATCGACCCGCGCTTCACCTTCGAGAATTTCGTCATCGGCTCCGGCAACGAATTCTGTCATGCGGCCTGCCGCGCCGTGGCCGACAGGCCGGGCGAGATCTACAATCCGCTCTATATCTACGGTGGGGTTGGTCTGGGCAAGACGCACCTGATCAATGCCGTGGCCAATGAACTGATGGCCGGCAATCATACCCGCATTGCGTATCGCACCGGTGAACGCTTCACCAACGAACTGATTCAGGCCATCCGCAATGGCACGACCGACGAGTTTCGCAACCAGTACCGGCGCGTGGATGTGCTGATTATCGACGATATCCAGTTCATCGAGAACAAGGAGCGCACGCAGGAGGAGTTCTTCCACACCTTCAATGCACTGCACGAGGTCAAGAAGCAGATCATCCTGACCTCGGACCGCTCACCCCGGGAACTGACCAATCTGATGGAACGCCTGCGCTCCCGCTTCAACTGGGGGCTTGTGGCCGACATCCAGCCCCCGGATCTGGAAACGCGCCTGGCGATCCTGGCCAGCAAGGCGGAGCTGGCCGGCATCGAGCTGGATCGCGATGTCGCACAGCTGCTGGCCACGCGGATCACCAGCAATGTGCGTGAACTGGAAGGCGCCCTGACCCGGCTGACCGCGCATGCGACGCTGACCGGCCGGACCATCGATCTCGATTTCGCCCGCCATGTATTGCGCGATCTGCTGCATGAAGAGGTGCGCGCAATCTCCGTGGAGGATATCCAGAAGAAGGTTGCCTCCTATTTCAATATCAATCCGAGGGAGATGCGCTCATCCAAGCGCAGTCGCACCGTGGCCTTTCCGCGACAGATTGCCATGTATGCCAGCAAGGAGCTGACGACGCTTTCGCTGCCGGAGATCGGCGAGCAGTTCGGCGGCAAGGACCATACCACGATCCTTTATGCCGTACGCAAGATCGACAAGATGCGCCGTGAAGATCCGGATTTCGATGAGGAGATGCAGCGTATCCTTTCCCTGCTGCGCTAGGTGCCTGAATGAGCTGTGAATCGAGCCGGCCGGAGGTTGTGGATAAGTTGAGCATAAGCCGCATCGCCGATAAGCTGTTGCCGCCGGACCAGAGTCATTCACAATCCGTGCACAGGCTTGCCGGGGATAGCCCACAGGCTGCAGTGCCGAAAAAACTGAATGCCATCAAGGGGATGGGATCTTGTCCACATGATTCACACCCCCTATGATGATGAAGAAATTTTTGAACGAATGGGTTTTGCAAAGGAGTAGGGATGGACATCACGTTATCCAGGGCATCGTTGCTGCAGGCAGTGCAGCGTTGCCAGAGCATTGTAGAAAAAAGGCATACCGTTCCCATTCTCGCCAATGTTCTGTTGCAGGCCGACCAGCATACCCTGGAAGTCACGGCCACCGATCTCGAGGTCGGCATGCGCAGCCAGGCCGCTGCCAGCGTGAAGGAATCCGGGTCGGTGACCGTTTCGGCCCGCAAGCTGTATGACATCATCAAGGAACTGGATCCCGAGCAGGATGTCAATCTGGCCACCGGGGAACATTTCCTTGCCATCCGTAGCGGCCGCTCCCGTTTTCGCCTGTCCACGCTGGATGCCGCCGATTACCCGCATCTGAGTCTGGAGGAGGACTGTGCGGCGACGCAGCTGGCGGCCGAGCAGCTGGCGGAGATGATTGCGGCCACAAGCTTTGCGATGTCCAGCGATGAAACCCGCAAATATCTGACCGGTACGCTTTTCGAGGTGGATGCCGGCCAGATGCTGCGCCTGGTGACCACCGACGGCCATCGTCTGGCGTTGAGTGAAACGCGTCTTCCCGAGGCGGCCAGTCCGCGGCAGTGCATCGTGCCGCGCAAGGCGGTCATGGAGATCCGCAAGCTCTGCGACGAGGTGGACGGAGATGTCGCGCTCTATCTGGGCGAGCGTCAGATTCGTCTGGAAGCGGGGTCCAATGTGCTGACCTCGAAGCTGATCGATGCCCGCTTCCCGGTCTACCAGGACGTGATCCCGACGGACAATCCCTATCATGCCATCGTGGCGCGCGCGGAGTTCGATCAGGTGCTGCGACGCAGCATGATCGTGGCCAACGAATTCACCCACGACATCCGGCTGTCCTTCAGCGACAGCGGACTGGAAGTGTCGGCTCACAATACCGAACAGGAGGAATCCGAGGAGCATCTGGCGGCCGAATACGAGGGGCAGGATCTGGTCATCGGTTTCAATGGCCGCTACCTGCGCGATGCGCTGGGCGCGATGCGGAGCGCGTCGGTGCGGCTGGATCTGCGTGACGAACTGTCCCCGGTTCTGCTCTATGCCGAGGATCAGCCGGGCGCGCGTTATGTCATCATGCCGATGAGGATCTGACCTGCGGCCTTGAGTATCCTTCGATGAACCAACCCGGCGACCACGTCACGGCCCTGCGGGTCTGCGAGGTGGCGGTCCGGGATCTCCGCTGCCATGAGGAGATACGCTGGTCGTGTGAACCGGGCCTGAACATCGTCATCGGCGCCAATGGCAGCGGCAAGACGAGCCTGCTGGAGGCCGTGTATCTGATGAGTTTCGGCCGCTCCTTTCGTCAGGCCCGGGATCCTTTCCTCGTGCGTCGTGGCCAGCAGCGCTTCCTCGTCCAGGGTTCATGGCGGCGCTTTGGGCCGATGCAGATCGCCGTGGCCGGGAAGCGCGGTCAGGTCACGCTGAAGCTGCAGGGGCGCGAGGTGAAGCGCCGCCGGGATGTCAGCGACGGATTTCCGGTCCTGGTGGAGGCCCCGCAGGGTCGCCGTCTGGTGGACGGGGCCCCCAATGAACGGCGCCGCTGGCTGGATACGCTGGTCATGGCCTGTTTTCCGGGGCTGAATCTGCATTACGATCGCTATCTCCGCGCCGTGATGCAGCGCAGTCGCCTGCTGCGCCGGCGGGTTGTGACGGAGGAACTGGATGCATGGGAGCAGCAGATCGTGCGTCACGGCTTGCCGATCGTCGAATATCGGCAGCGGATTCTGAACGACCTGAACCGGGCGCTGGAGGATGAGGCGGAGCTGACCGAAACGCCGCTGCAGCTTTCCCTGCGCCATGCGGCCTTGGACGAGACCGGCTGGCTGAAGCGCTTGCGGGACAGGCGACTGGATGACATGCGCATCGGCGGACTGCGCTTCGGGCCGCATTGCGACGGATTGCAGATGCAGTATCGGCAGCGCGAGATCCGCAGCGCCGGCTCCCGGGGGCAGCAAAAACTGGCGGCGATTGCGATAAAGATGGCAGAATGCGCGCTGTGGCGTCAGTATCGCCATATGCTTCCGGTTCTGCTGCTGGACGATTGTCTGGAAGCGCTGGATGACGAGCGCCAGCAGCGTGCGCTGAGACGTCTGGCAGTGCATGCGGGGCAGGTGCTGATGACCGCTCCTTCCGGCACCCATGTCCCGCCTTCGATGGATATCCATCAGCAATATCTGAGGCAGGGAAAACTGGTTCCCGTCAAGGCCGGACCGGACAGGGGATCGCAAAACTCGACGATGGAGGAAGCAGCATGAGCGCTTCTCAACAGGCTGAAACTTACGGTGCGGACAGCATCAAGGTCCTCAAGGGACTGGATGCGGTGCGCAAGCGTCCGGGCATGTACATCGGCGATACCGACGACGGCACCGGCCTGCATCACATGGTCTACGAGGTGGTGGACAATGCCATCGACGAAGCGCTTGCCGGCTATTGCGACAGGATCGAGGTCATCCTGCATTCCGATGATTCGGTGACCGTGCGCGACAATGGCCGCGGCATTCCGGTGGACATGCATGAGGAGGAGGGTCGTTCCGCGGCCGAGGTGATCATGACCGTGCTGCATGCCGGCGGCAAGTTCGACAACAATTCCTACAAGGTTTCGGGTGGTCTGCATGGCGTGGGCGTGTCCGTGGTCAATGCGCTGTCCGATTATCTGGAGCTTGAGATCCGGCGCGATGGCAAGGTGCATTACTGCCGTTTCGAGCATGGTGAGACGGTCGAACCGCTGAAGGTGGTCGGCAAGGCCGAGGGCACCGGAACCTCGGTGCGTTTCCTGCCAAGCCTGGATACCTTCTCGCATCGCAACATGTCCTTCGATGTGCTGTCCAAGCGCTTGCGCGAGCTTTCCTTCCTCAACAGCGGCGTGCGCATCGAGCTGATCGATGAGCGCGACGACCATCATGCCGTGTTCGAGTACGAGGGTGGCATCACCGCCTTTGTCGAGCATCTGAACCGCACCCGCAACCCGATCCACAGGGACTGCATCACCATCACCGGCCAGAAGAACGATATCGGCATCGAACTGGCCATGCAGTGGACCGACGCCTATCAGGAGAATGTCTTCTGTTTCACGAACAACATCCCTCAGCGCGACGGCGGCACGCATCTGGCCGGCTTCCGTTCAGCACTGACCCGCTGCATCAACAACTACGCCCAGGCCAACGGCCTGCTGAAGAAGCACAAGATCTCACTGACCGGCGATGACTGCCGCGAAGGCCTGACGGCGGTGCTGTCGATCAAGGTTCCGGATCCGAAGTTCTCGTCGCAGACCAAGGACAAGCTGGTTTCCTCCGAGGTGCGTCCGGCGGTTGAGACGACAGTCGGTGAGAAGCTTGCCGAATGGTTCGAGGAGAATCCGGCCGAGGCCAAGCGCATCGTCGGCAAGGTGGCCGAGGCGGCGATGGCCAGGGAGGCCGCGCGCAAGGCGCGCGATCTGACCCGTCGCAAGGGAGCGCTGGATGTGTCCAGCCTGCCGGGCAAGCTGGCCGACTGCCAGGAAAAGGACCCGGCGCTCTCCGAGCTGTTTCTCGTCGAGGGTGATTCGGCGGGCGGTTCCGCCAAGCAGGGGCGCGACCGCCGCACGCAGGCGATCCTGCCGCTGAAGGGAAAGATCCTGAATGTCGAGAAGGCGCGCTTCGACAAGATGCTGTCCAGCCAGGAGATCGGCACGATCATTACCGCGCTCGGCACCGGTATCGGCAAGGATGATTTCGATATCTCCAAGCTGCGCTATCACAAGATCATCATCATGACCGATGCCGACGTGGACGGCTCGCATATCCTGACGCTGCTGCTGACCTTCTTCTATCGCCAGATGCCGGAGATCATCGAGCGCGGCCATCTGTATATCGCGCAGCCGCCGCTCTATCGCGTTTCCCGCGGCAAGAAGGGACGCTATGTCGCCAACGATGCCGAACTGTTCGAGTTTCTGCTCGAGCAGGGCTCCGAGGGCAAGGAGTACTATCCCTCGGCCGATGCCAGGCCCTTGACCGGGGACCGGCTGCAGACGGCCGTGCGCAGCATTCATCGCCTCCAGGATCTGGAGAAGCGGCTGTCGCAGCGGCTGGATGCCGTGGTGCTGAAATATCTGATCGAAAGCGGCAGGACAACGCCGAAGATGATGCGGCAGCGGGATCTGCTCGAGGAACGGCTGCAGAAGCTCGGCCAGGCCTTCGATGCCGCCACGCGCGTGGATGAGACGCTGAACTGGAAGATCTCCGAGGATGCCGAGAAGGGAGCGCTGCAGGTGCAGTTCCAGCGACGCGATCATGGTCGCGTGATGATTTCGACGCTGACGATGGATCTGATCATGACGGCCGAGTTCTCCGAGGCGCAGAAGCTTTGCGAGGCCGTTCAGGCCCTGGTTGGCGAGGGCGCCTTCCTGAAGGATGGCGACAAGCGCTGGGAGATCGGCCATTTCGATGATCTGGCCGCTGCCATCGAGGCCGAGGGCCGCCGCGGATTGACGATTCAGCGTTACAAGGGACTGGGCGAGATGGACCCGGAACAGCTGTGGGAAACGACGATGGACGCGGCCAACCGCACGCTGCTGCGCGTGACGCTGGAGGATGTCGTCAATGCCGACGAGACCTTCTCGACGCTGATGGGCGATGCGGTCGAACCGCGCCGGGCCTTCATTCAGGAAAATGCCCTGAAGGTACGCAACCTTGACATCTGATTCGAAGAAACCGCAGCTGACCTATGCCGATGCCGGCGTGAACATCGATGCCGGCAACGCCTTTGTCCGGCGCATCAGGGATGCGGTCGCGTCAACCACCCGGCCCGAAGTGATCGGCGGACTGGGGGGGTTCGGGGCGCTGTTCCGTGCCGATTTCTCGTCCATGTCCGAGCCGGTGCTGGTGTCGTCGACCGATGGCGTCGGCACGAAGCTGCTGCTGCTTCAGAAGCATAACCGCCCGCATGTCGCCGGCATCGATGCGGTGGCGATGTGCGTCAACGACATGGCCGCGCAGGCGGCGGAACCTTTGTTCTTTCTCGATTATCTGGCAACGGGAAAGCTCGATGACGAAACCCTGGCCGGTGTCGTCGAGGGCATCGCCGAGGCCTGCCGCATCTGC
This sequence comes from uncultured Zetaproteobacteria bacterium, assembly GCA_964505995.1. GTDB lineage: Bacteria > Pseudomonadota > Zetaproteobacteria > Mariprofundales > Mariprofundaceae > JAJRVH01. The sequence continues at coordinate 629 of CAZDLB010000058.1, read as the reverse complement.
GAATGCGCGCTGATCGGCGGCGAAACGGCCGAGATGCCCGGCATGTATGCGCCCGGGCATTACGATATCGGCGGCTTTTCCGTCGGTGTCGTGGACCGGCCGAAAATTGTCGACGGATCCACGATCCGCGATGGGGATGTGATGCTGGGTCTGGCCTCAAACGGGCCGCATTCCAACGGCTTTTCGCTGATCCGCAAGCTGATCGAGGTCGGTGGCGCCGATATCGGGAACGATACGCTTTCCGACGGCCGCAAGGCGATCGATGCCGTGCTTTCCCCCACCCGGCTTTACGTGCCGGCCGTCAAGGCGCTGATGGCCGCCGGTGTGAGCGTGCACGGCTTCTCGCATATCACCGGCGGCGGCATGTTCGATAATATCGAGCGGATTCTTCCCGAGGGTCTGGCCGCGACGGTGGATGTCTCATCCTGGCCGGTGCCGCCGGTGTTCGAATATCTGCTTTCCTTCGCCGATGTGGCGCGTGACGAGCGCTATCGCACCTTCAACATGGGCATCGGTTTTGTCGCCATCCTGCCCGAAGCCGAGGCCGAAAAGGCCGAGTCCGTGCTGACGGATGCCGGCGAAACGGTCTATCGCATCGGGCATATCCACAAACATGAAGGCGAGATCGT
>CAZDLB010000057.1:0-11535 GCA_964505995.1 uncultured Zetaproteobacteria bacterium | reverse complement strand
TGGCCGGCATCCCGGTCACCGATCGCACGGTGAATGCGACAATCGCCTTTCTGACCGGCCATGAGGCCGGAGAGGAGTCCCGCATCGACTGGCCGGCGCTGGTGGCCGCGTTTCCGGTGCTCGTGATCTACATGGGCACGAAAAACCTTCCGGCCATTGCCGCCAGACTGCTGGCGGCCGGCATGGCGGCGGAGACGCCGGTGGCCATCCTGCACGATGTCAGCGGCCCGGATGAGGAACATGCCTTCGGCCGCCTTGCGGATGCCGCCAGCGGGCGGCTGAGCGGGCAATCACCCGCCATAGTCATCATCGGCGATGTCGTCGAGCTGCGTCGCCCGTGGCGGGAAACCGGATAGGAACCCCGGCTATGCCCGCATGGCCCTCGACCGATCCCGCCGATGCAAAAGATGGTCTATAATCCGCACATGAGCCGGCGGCCCCCGCGGCGGAAAACGCATCGGAGTCAGACATGAAGATCCCTTCCATCGAACAGCAGGCCTATCAGCAGGCGCTGGAGCACCAGCGCCATCTGCTCTTTCCGTCCCTGGGAAGGCTGGGCGAGCTGGCCTGCTGGTTTGCCGCGCGGCAGGGCAAGAACCCACCCGAGGATTTGCGGCCGGCCTGCGTGGTCTTTGCCGCCGATCACGGCATTGCCGACGATCTGGAGGATGGCCTGTCCACGGCTGACCTGTTGGCGCAACTGGCATCGGAACAGGCGCCGGCGAAGGTGCTGGAATGCATGCCGGCAGTGACGCTGGTGGATGTCGGCGTGGCGGGCGAGATCGACGATGGCCTGGATATCGAGCGGATGCGCATCGCGCCCGGCACGGCGAACATCGCCACGGAAGCGGCGATGAGCCAGGAGCATTACTGGGAGGCGGTCGGCATCGGCGAGGAGATGGCCAATCGCATGGTCGCCGACGGCGCCAATCTTCTCATTGCAGGCAATCTCGGTCGCGGCAGCTTCATCCCGGCTGCGGCCGTGATCTGCCATCTCAGCGGCCTGAAGCCGGAGGATGTGTTTGGGCCACTGGAATCCCGATCCGGACTGGATGGACAGAAGACGCTGGTTGCGGTGGAGGAGGCGCTGCTGCGGGCCAGCGATACGCCGTCCCACGATGTGCTGCGCGAGCTCGGCGGCCTCGAGATCGCGGCGATGGCCGGCTTCTACCGTGCCGCGGCCGGGCATGGCGTGCCGGTGGTTCTCGATGGCTTCGTGTCGGCCGCCGCGGCGATGGCGGCTGCGGCCTGGGATGTGCGAACTGCCGGCTGGATGCTGGCCAGCCATGTTTCACTGTATCCGGGCCATCGCGCGGCCCTGGAGGAGCTGGGGCTTGAGCCGCTGGCCGAACTGCGGATGGAGGGCGTGGCGGGGCTCGGCGCGTTGCTGCTGTTGCCGATCCTGCAGGCCGCGGTGCGGCTGCACCGGCACCTGCCGTCGGCGAAGAACTAGGCGGCAAACTCCGGCGGTTCGTCGGCAAGCTTCTCCTTCAGAACGGCCGGAATCGCATCGAATGGCGTGCGCTCGGGCACATGCGCATGCACATAGAGATCGGCGGTGCGACAGATCCGGCCCAGCAGCGAATTGGGCTGTTCGGCATGATGCTCGCCGATGGCCGTGCATAGCTCGACCGGAAAGCGCCACAGCCGGAGCAGACGCTCGCCGGCCTCGGCATGATCCAGGCCATAGTAGGCCGTCTCGGCGGCGACCAGCCGATCGCCATGCAGCTGGCCGGTTTCGCGCTCGAAATAGGAAAGATCCACGCGCATGCCGAGGATGGCGCGGCCGATGTCGTGCAGCAGCCCCGTCATGTAGGCGGTCTGATGGGCAAAGCGGGATTCGCCGGGGTCCGTCATGCGGGCAATGGATTCCGCGACGATGGCCACCGCGAAGGCATGGCCCCAGAAGATGCGGATATTGCTCATGCCGGTCGGCAGAATCATGCCGTACATCAGCGACATCGCCGAGGCGATGTTCGCCGTTTCGCGGCTGCCGAGCCTGGCGATCGCCTGTTGCAGGTCGGCGATCGGGGTATTGGTCGGATTATAGGCCGGCGAATTGGCGAACTTCAGCACCATGGCCGACGTGGCCTGGTCGGTGCGGATGATCGCGGCCAGATCGTCCGCATCGGAGGCCGGGTTGTTGATGACCTCCTGGATCTTCACGAAACGGTCCGGCAGCGAGGGGACATCGCGTGCGAATTCCAGCAGCTCGATGCTGCTTTCACGGTCGAATGGGGAATCGTTGCTTTTCATGATGCAAGTGCCGCAGCAAGAAGTCTGCCAATCAGAGGGAAAACGCGTACGGCGCTTCAGTCGCTCAGATGATGGGCCAGCGCGCTGATGCTTTCATAGACCGGGAAGACGACCGCGCCGCCCAGAACGGCATCGAGCAGCGGCGAGGCCGCCAGCAGGGTCAGCAGAATGACGGTGTTGCGTTCGTTCAGCAGCGGCGCGATGCGCGCGCACCATGGCCGATGGGTGAGCCACTCGCCGGCCAGCTGGTGCGGCAGCGGCAGCAGATGCATCGCGGCCATGCACAGGTTGTAGAACATCAGCACCTTGGCCCACCAGTGATGCAGTGGCGGCAGGCCGCTGGGCGAGCGATGCCCGAGACTCAGGGCAAAGAGCCCAAGGCCGATGAGCGTAAGCAACAGATGCATCGCCAGCCGCAGTGCGGCAGCGCGCAGGCCGAAGGCGACCGGTCTTGGCGGGGCGATGATGATGCCGCGGTGCAGGGCCAGCGAGGCCAGCAGCGGCCACCAGGTCAGCCGGGAGCCGAGGCTGTAGAACGGATGCGGCAGTTCGCGGCGAAACAGACGCGATTCCAGCCATGCGATCAGCCCAAGCGACACGATGACCGGCAGGCTGTAGAGGATGGCCTGACGCAGCACGATGTTCAGCCAGGCCTCCATGGCTATTCGGTGGCGACGGGCTCGGTTTCCGCAAGCTCCAGTGTCAGCTCGGCGCCCGGCTGCCGGGCCTGCAGGTTGATGAACACCCGGCCATTGAGGCTGAGCACGCCGGTGATCTCGGCCTTGCGGTGAACGGCGATTTCGAGCAGCCGCGAGCCGGTCCAGGCCAGCAGTTTCGATGGCTGATCATCGTCGGTGATCCAAAGCCAGCGGCGCTGATCGTCCCATGCCAGATTGTCCGGATGGGCAAGCTTCGCATCCTTGAGGTAGGTGCTGATTTCAGGCCTTTTTCCATCGCGTAGCGCCAGCACCCGGCCGCTGCCGGTTTCGGCCATCAGGACGCGGCCGTCGGCCAGGGTTTCCAGATCCTCCAGCCGGTTGAAGCGCCGCGCCTTCAGTGTCGTGGCCTCGGCGCGGGCGTCATCGGGCTCGCGGATCGGCAGCCAGCCCCGCTTCTCGTGCAGCACCGTCAGCCGGCGCTGCTTCAAATCCAGCCGATAGAGCCCGCCATGAGGGTGCTCGTCGGCCAGATAGGCAAAGCGTCCGTCACGCGAGAACGCGATGCCCTCGTGCGAGAAACGCCCGGCCCAGGGCAGTGGGGCTATGGCGGCGGTACTGGCATCGAGCCGGCTGCGCACGACGATCTGCTCGGTCGGGAAGCGGTCCGGTTCGGCGATGCGCCAGATCCGTCCTTCGTCGAACTCCTCGCCGATCCACAGACTGCCGTCGGGCGCCAGCTTCAGCCCGTCGGCCCGGTGCAGTCCGTAGAGCAGAATCTGGTGCCGGCCGCTGGGGAGATGGATGGCCATCAGGCTGGGCGCGGTGACACTGGCCTGCGTTTCACCGGTCAGATAGAGCCAGCGACCGTCGGCCGAGGCGGCCAGCATGTCCGGGTGCGCGCCGCGCCAGACGGCGAGCGATGTCGCTTTCCATCCGGGCGCCAGCTCGATATCGCTGCTGCCAAGCGCGCAGCCGCTGAGCAGCACTGGAACCAGCAGGGCAAGAAGGATCGCGCGCATGGGCTAAAGGTGATGCAAGGGCGCCGGGCGTGCAAGCCAAATTCAGGTGACAGCCGGGCCGCCGGGACTAGCCTGACGCCATGGTCAGCACCCGTTCCCTGCATCATATCCGCTGGTTCTATGCCGCCTATTTCGCCGCCATGGGGCTGGTGCTGCCGTTCTTCCCCGTCTATCTCGATCATCGCGGTCTGGATATCGCGATGATCGGCGTGATGACCGGCCTGCTGGCGGCCGCCAGGGTCATGGCGCCGCCGGCCGTGGGCTGGATTCTGGATCGGCGACCGCAAGTCTGGTCGCAGCGCTTCATCGTCACCGCCTCCGTGCTTGCGGCATTCGCGGCCGCCGGCTTCGGCCTGGCCGGCGGCATCGGCATGCTGGCGCTGCTGGTGCTGATCTTCGGCTGCCTGTGGGCGGCCATTCTGCCGCTGACGGACGGGCTGTCGGTGTCGGTGTCCGAGGCGGCGCTGGCCGATTACGGACGGCTGCGGGTCTGGGGGTCGGTCGGTTTCATCGTGGCCTCGACGCTGGGCGGCCTGATGCTCGGGGATGGCAACATGGACGCGCTGCCGCTGGCGCTGGCCGGGCTGATGCTGGTCATGGCCGTGGCCGCCGGCGGCTTTCCGCACCTGGGTGGCGTCGAGGCGCAGCATGACGATCATCGGCCGTTTCCGGCCGCGCTCCAGGTTCTGCTCGCGGTCAGCTTCCTGATGCAGGTCTCCCACGGCGCCTATTACGGTTTCTTCAGCCTGTATCTGGCCGATGCCGGCTTTGCCGGATGGCAGATCGGGCTTTACTGGGTGCTGGGTGTCGTCGCCGAGATCGTGCTGATGTGGCGCTGGTCGCGGCCGCTGCAGGATGCGGCACCGGCCGGCCTGTTCTCGCTCTGTCTTCTGCTGGCGGCGATCCGCTGGGCCGGCACGGGGCTGAGCACGAATCCCTGGCTCTTGATCCCGCTGCAATGCCTGCATGCCGCAAGCTTTGCAGCCTTCCATGTCGCTGCGATCGCCTGGGTGAAGCGTCTGGCGCCGGCCGATCGCCACGCCTCGGCCCAGGGCTGGTATTCGGCCAGCGGTTTCGGCCTGGGAAGCACGATCGGCATCATGGGGGCGGGGCTCGTCGTCGAAGCATTCGGGTTCGGCGCCGCGTTCCAGATCTGCGCCGGCATCGCGTTGCTGGCCATCCCGCTGGCGCGCATGTTGCCGGGGGCTAGCTTTCCTCGATGACGGTCTCCAGCTGCGTCAGGGCCAGCATCAGACGCATGCGCCGGGATTCGGCATCCTCGCCCTGAACTGCGCCGAAGGACTCCAGTTCCGGCCACAGCGGGTGGCTTCCCCAGATCTCCTCGGCCGCGTCAAGCGGCTTGTCGCCTCCGTGATCGAGCAGCCGACGGACCGCCCTCTGCTTGATCAGAGCCAGGCGATGCAGCCATTCGCGGCGCAGCCGGTGTGCCTCTTCAGCGCCCCAGTCGGGTGAGCGAAGCGGGTCCTCCATGGCTTCGATCGGCAGCACATGCAGGCAGGCCTGGCTGGCCTTCAGGCTGCGTTTCAGCGGCACGCCCAGCTCGCTGGCCAGATGCACGGCACAGGCCGCATGCGCCAGTTCCGGCATCGCGGCCAGGTGCGCGGCGTCCTCGGTCGGCAGGCCGACCTGGGAGACCGTTTTCAGCAGCGTCAGATAGCGGCTGGATTCCATGCCGCCGACGCCCTGCGCGGCCAGCGAATGGCGGAAGGCGCGCAGACCCTTCCGCTGGGCATGGATCCATTCGGCATCGACCGTGGCGACGTCACCCAGCCTGAGCAGCTCCTCGGCGAAACGCATCAGATTCTCCTGCAGGGAATGATGCATGTGGGCGGCAATGTCGATGTCACTGACATGCTTCCAGATCGATTGCCGCAGCGGCTTTGCGTCGAGCATCGTCTCCGCCATCAGCAGGGCCTCGACGATGCGGCCGATGTCGTCATCCAGCAGGGTCTGCAGATGATGAACCGCGCCCAGCCCCAGATGGTTGACGACATGGTTGGCGGCCTGGGTATAGATGATTTCATGCGCCAGCGGGTGTCCGGCGAAATAGCGGGCGTAGCGGCGATGCAGCGCGGCCGGGAAATAGTCCTTGAGCAGCGCCTCGCCGAAGCTGGTTTCCCGCTCGAAGCGGCATTCGGCGAGGGCGGCATGGATGCGGTTCTTCTCCTGGCCGACCAGGATGGAAAGCTGCGGGCGGAGCTTCAGAAGATCGTTGTCGTCGATCAGCGGCGCCACGGCCTCGTCCAGCCAGCCCGCGGCCTTCAGCGTATCCCGCAGGCGCTGCAATCTCGGCGGATGCTCGACGGCATCGAGTTCGGCCAGCGTCAGCACGCGTGACTGGAATTCATTGTCGGCCAGGCACTGCTCGGTCACCGCTTCGGTCAGGCGCTCAAGCAGCCGGTTGCGCGTTGCGGTTGCCAGCGGTCTGGGAAGCGAGGAAAACAGGATCTTCAGGTTGACCTCGTGGTCCGACATGTCGACCCCGGCGGCATTGTCCATCGAGTCGGTGTTGATGCGTCCGCCAAGCTGCGCGTATTCGATGCGGGCGCGCTGCGTGAAGCCGAGGTTGCCGCCCTCGCAGACGACGCGGCAGCGCAGCTCCGCGGCATCGACGCGCACGGCATTGTTGACCGGGTCGCGTACCTCGGCATGGCTTTCGCCGCTGGCCTTGACGTAGGTGCCGATGCCGCCGTTGTACAGCAGATCCACCGGCGCGCGCAGGATGGCGCGGATCAGCGCCTCGCCGCTCAGGGATTCATCCTCGATGTCCAGAGCCTTTCTGGCCTCGTCGCTCAGGCGGATGCGTTTGGCGCTGCGTTCAAACACGCCGCCGCCGGGACTGATGCAGGACGGGTCGTACTGATCCCACCCGGCCACGGCGTCAAACAGGCGTTGGCGCTCGGCATGGGCGCGCTCCGGGTCCGGGTCCGGATCGAGGAAGATGTGCCGGTGATTGAACGCGGCCAGCAATCGCAGGTTCGGATTGAGCAGCATGCCGTTGCCGAAGACGTCGCCGCCCATGTCGCCGATGCCGACGCAGCTGATCGTGTCGCGATAGGCATTCATCCCCAGTCGCGCCAGGTGATGCGCGGCGCAGACCCAGGCGCCGCGCGCGGTGATGCCGACGGCCTTGTGGTCGTAGCCGTGGCGACCGCCGCTGGCGAAGGCATCGTCGAGCCAGAAGCCCGCCAGCCGGGCCTCCTCGTTGGCATCGTCGGAGAAGCGGGCCGTTCCCTTGTCCGCGGCCACGACCAGGTAGGGATCGTTCATGTCATCCTCGGGGATGCGGATGCCGTCGGGGGGCAGCGCCTGGCCCTGCACGAGGTTGTCGGTCAGCTCCAGCAGGGTGCGGATGTAGCTGCGATACTGCTGCAGGATGAAGGCCGGGCCCCTGGTCGGACTTTTCTCCTCGTTGCGCACGACGAAGCCGCCCTTGGAGCCGGTGGGGATGATCTGGCCGTTCTTCACCGTCTGCGTGCTCATCAGTTCGAGCACCTCGGTGCGAAAGTCGGCCGGCCGGTCCGAATGGCGGATGCCGCCGCGGGCAATGGGACCGGCGCGCAGATGCACGCCCTCGACGAAGATGCCGTGCATGAAGATCTCGCGATAGGGCAGGGGATGCGGCGCGAAGCTGAGCCTGGACGGATCGATCTTGATGGCCAGCGGGCTGCCGGCGCTGCGGATGAAGGCATTGGTCCGGAGGCTGGCCTCCGCGAGCTCGGCCAGCGCGCGGAACCAGCGGTCATCGGTCAGGGTTTCGACCCGCTGCATGGCCTGATGGAAATCGTGGCGGGCGCCGGCCAGGAAGCTGGCGGGCATGGCCAGCAGATGATGCGCGGCAAACAGTCGCAGCAGCGCGGCGGCAACCTCGGGATGGCGCAGCATCATGTCGGTCAGCGGCAGCAGTGCCGCATCGGGCACGAGCTGCACCAGATGGTTGCGCAGCGTGATGAGGATCGCGATTTCGCTGATGTCGAGGCGGGCGGCGATCAGCAGCGCGTTGAGCGGATCATGATCGGCCTCGTGGTTGAACACCATGGCCAGCGCCCGGCGCAGGCGCTGAATGTCGTCGTCGGCCAGCTTGCGCGGGCTGTGGCAGACCAGCGTGCTGATGTGGATGCAGTGGCAGGGCTCGCAGGCAAGCTCCGGGTTTTCCTGCGAGCGGCCGAACGGCACCAGCCACTCCTGCACCGGATTCAGGCCGAAGGCACGGATGGTGTCCACGATCTCGCCCAGCGATGGCGGGTTCTGGGCATAGATGTGGATGTTGATGCCTTCCTCCCGGGCATGGATGCGCACGCGGATGCGCTGGCTCTGCAGCACGATCTGGCGCATCTCCAGGTCGCGCGCGAACTGGGCGGGCGGGAAGAGATCCTGATAGAGCTGCGGCAGCGCCTCCAGCTCCCGCAAGGCCTCGGGGACATCCAGCGTATCGGCATGGTGCAGCACATCGGCCCTGGCCAGATCCTTCCAGAAGATGATGCAGCGTTGCACGAGCCGGTTCAGCAGTTCGACGTCGATGGGCTGCTTCGGCCTGGCGATGCCGATCAGGATGATGCGATGGATACCGACCCCGAAGGATTCATGGCCGTGAATCTCGACCTCGCGGCTGCCGATGGACGTCAGGATGCGCTGCATCACCTTCGGTCCATAGCGTTCGGAGGCGATGGCAAGCAGCAGGAAGTCCATGTTGCCCTCGCGGCAGGGAAGCCAGTGCGCCGTGGACTGTTTCGGGTCGGCCATGTCGATGATCTGCTTCAGCGGTTCCAGCCAGTCCTCGGGCCGGGTTGCAAGCAGCAGCCGGTTGGGCAGGCGGTCGAAGAGCGTGCGCACCTCGCGGCGGTAGAAGGCCGAATGCTGCAGCAATGGATCGGTTGCAAGCTGGCGCCAGTAGCCGGAGAGCACCGGCATATGGCTGGTGTTGGCAAAGCGGGCGCTGCGCGAGAAATGGCCGACGATGACGGCATGCTCCAGCGCCTTTCCCTGCGTGCGCCAGGCGATGCGCACAACCTCGATGCTGGCGGCGCTGTACAGATAATGTTCGCTGGCCGTCAGGCTCAGCCAGCTCAGACCGGGCCTTTGAGGAGGCTCGCAGGCGGCAATCTCATCGGCCAGACCGGGCACGATGCGGTGGAAGACCCGGCGGTTGCGGCACAGCCCCAGGCGCTTCTTCCCGGACTGGATGCCGAAATAGAGGTAGCGGTTGTCGTTCATCCATTCCAGCAGGGTCGCCCCATCGGCATCGTCGGCCATCAGCCGCGTAACGCATTCCGCGACCAGGCATCGCATGGGCCGGAAGTCGCTGACCGACAGGTCCACGGCCTTCAGAATGGCGTCGATGTCGCGGTGCAGCGGCTGGCGGTCGGGGGTCAGCGTGGCCGAGATATGCAGCGCGATGAACATGAAGTTGTCCTCGTCGTTGCTTTCCGGCTCCCTGAGTTCAAGGCTGCAGAGGGCTTCATCGCAGCTCAGTCGCGCCACCATCGTCTGCTGGCCGATCGGCTGGATGCCGTGACGCAGCAGATACCCCTTGATCGCATCGAGATAGAAGGCCTGATCCGGACAGCGGATCGTGATGACATGCCGGTGCAGATTGCCGTGGGTCAGTGTGCGCGAGCGCATGGCCACGCGCTTTACGCGCCCCTTCGGGCCAGGGATGGGCAGCAGCTCGAGGAAATCGTGCGTCAGCGCGGCGGCAAGCCTGGGAGGCATGGATTCCAGCCGGTGCTGGCGGCGGGCCTGGTCGAGCAGGCGGATCAGCTGCGGCCTGAGGTAGCGCATGCCAGGATTGTAGGCTGGAAGCATGCGCGATGTCGAATCTTCATTGCATCTGTTGACGCGCAGCTCGGCTTGCGCTTGCATGGAAGCATGGCGGTCAGGGATCACAGCGTTCAGGGGCACCGGCGGCGACTGCGCGAGCGTTTTGCCCGGCACGGATTCGACGGCTTTCACGACTACGAGGTGCTGGAGCTTCTGCTGACCTATGCCATCCCGCGGGTGGATGTGAAGCCGATCGCGAAGCGGCTGCTGCAGGTCTTCGGCACGCTGGCCGGGGTGTTCGATGCCACTGCGGCCGAGCTGGCCCAGATCGAGGGGCTCGGCGAGAAGGGTGCGGTGTTTCTGACGCTCATCCGGCAGGTCGAGGTACGTTATCTGGCGTCCGACCTGCCGGGCAAGCGGGTCTTCGACCGGCCGCAGCGGGTGAAGGATCATCTGCGCCTGCTGGTGCAGGGGCGCGGCATGGAATGCTTCGGCGCGATCTTCGCCGATCAGCAGCATCGGCATATCGCCACGCAGATCCTTTTCGAGGGCACGGTGGATCGCACGGCCGTCTATCCGCGCAATCTGATCAAGCGCGCCATCGAGCTCGATGCCAAGGCGCTGATCCTGTTCCACAATCATCCGGGCGGGGCGCCGCGCGCCAGCGCCGAGGACATCGAGCTGACCCGGCGCGTGGCCGAGGCCTGCAGGCCGCTGGAGATGAAGGTGCTGGATCATTTTCTCGTTGCCGGCAACGAGGTGCTGTCCTTCAAGGAGAATGGCTGGTACTGACGGATGGAAACAGGTTTTGAACTATGTTTTCCGCGCCGCTAGGCTGACGGGGGTATTCGGGAGGGTCCAATGGCGGATTTCGATGTGTTCAATGGCGATGCCGACGGCATCTGCGCGCTGCATCAGCTGAGGCTGGCCGAACCCCGGCATGCGCAGCTGGTCACCGGCGTGAAGCGCGACATCAAGCTGCTCGGCCGGGTCGAGGCGGGAAACGGGGATCGCGTCACCGTGCTCGATGTCTCGCTGGACAGGAATCGCGACGATCTGGTTCGGTTGCTGGAAGCGGGCGCGAGCATCACATACTTCGACCATCATTTCGCCGGCGATATCCCGGAATCCGATCGTCTCGATGACCATATCGACACGCGACCGGACACCTGCACGAGCCTGCTGGTGAACGATCATCTGAATGGCGCCTATCGGCCGTGGGCGGTTGCGGCCGCCTTCGGCGACAACATGTTCGAGGCGGCGCGAAAGGCGGCCGAGCCGCTGGGCTACGACACCGAGCAGATGATGCAGCTGGAGCATCTGGGGACGCTGATCAACTACAACGGCTATGGCGTGACACTGGACGACCTGTTTTTCCATCCGGCCGATCTGTACCGCGCGATTCAGCCCTTTGCCGATCCGTTCGATTTCATCGCCTCCTCCGAGGCCTACCGCGTGCTGGCCGAGGGCCATGCCGAGGACATGGCGCGGGCCGAGAACGCGCCGGTGCAGGCCGAATCCCCGAGCACGGCGGTGATCATGCTGCCGGACGAGGCCTGGGCGCGGCGGGTATCCGGCGTGTTCGGCAATCAGCTGGCGCGCGAGAATCCCGGGCGCGCGCATGCGCTGGCGATGCGCCTGCCGGACGGCTGCTACCGCATCAGCGTGCGCGCGCCCAAGGTCAGACCGGAAGGCGCCGACGAGCTGTGCATTCAGTTCCCGACCGGTGGCGGCCGCAAGGCGGCAGCCGGCATCAACGCGCTGCCGGCGGACATGCTGGATGGTTTCATTGAAGCCTTTCAGCAGCGATACGAGAAGAA